>MEUA01000032.1 GCA_001771505.1 candidate division WOR-1 bacterium RIFOXYB2_FULL_36_35 | reverse complement strand
AGATACAACTACTCCTACATTAACATGGGAAGCTTCAACTGATCTATTATCTTCTATCGCAAGTTATGAGATAAATCTGGATGGAAGTTTAATAACCCAAGATGCTACAACAAGTTACACAGTGGGAAACGCTTTATCTGACGGCCTTCATACCTGGGAAGTTAGAGCAAAAAATGGTATAAATAACTGGGGGTCATACAGCACTTCATTTACATTTATAATATCTTCGTATATAGAAAACCAGGCGCCTATTTCTACAATTGAGGCATCTGGCATTTCATTAAAAAATGAAGATTACATAGATTCAACTCCTCACTTTGACATTAAGATAACTGATAATACGACAATTGATGCAGATTCAATTATTTTGACTTTTGATAATAAAAAAGTTTCATATAGTACTATTATAAGCCAGCCATCATATATGCAAATATCTTATACCCCAGAAGTGAAACTTGAATCTGAAGATGTCAAAAAATACTCAATAAAAATTGAAGCTGCAGATATTCTTGGAAATATCGGAACTAAAGAAGTAGATGATTTAAAAGTCTCTTCGGCCTCATCCTCAACTCAAATCATAGGGCCTGTCCTTTCTTATCCTACCAAAGTATCTCCTTTGACAGGAGAATCGGCAAAGATAACATATACGCTAAATAAAGATGCTCAAGTTGCAATCTATATGTTTAGCGCGAATGGCACAATAGTATTCAACAAGACTTTTTCTTCCGGAGAAAACGGAGGGAAGGCAGGGTATAACGAAGTAATATTTAACGGGAAATCAACTATTACCGGTAGTGTTTTAGGAAATGGCATCTATGTTTATAAAATAATCTCCGGCAATAAAATTTTAGGCAAAGCCTATATTGTTATTTATGATTGAAGTATGTTAAACTTATTTAAAATTCTTTTTTTAAAAAATAAGGTGGTTTTATGAAATATGCTTTTTTTAAGGGTAAAATAGTCCCTTTTTCCGATGCTAAAATAGGAATTATGACTCATGCCTTCAATTATGGAACAGGTGTTTTTGAAGGGATTAGGGGCTACTGGAATTCCGAGAAAAAACAAATTTTTATTTTTAAACTGCGAGAGCATTATGAAAGATTTCAACGATCTACTAATTTGGCTTTAAAAACAGACTTAAAATACTCTTTTGAAGAATTAGAAGCTTTTACAATTGAACTTGCAAAAAAAAATGATTACAAAGAAGATATATATATTCGTCCAATTTATTATAAATCTCAAGAAAAAATAGGGCTTGGTTTAATTGGAATTGAAGATGATTTTTGTATGTATATTTCGCCTTTTGGAGCATATCTTGATGTTACAAAAGGAATTAGAGTTTGCGTATCAAGATGGTGGAGAATTTCAGCTCAGTCTATTCCTCAAGGGGCTAAGATTACAGGAACTTATATCAACTCTTCTCTAGCAAAAGCGGAAGCTCTGGAAAAAGGCTATGATGAAGCAATCTTGCTTTCTCATGAAAAAACAGTTGCAGAAGGTTCCGGCGAAAATTTGTTTCTTCTTAAAGATGGAAAACTTATAACCCCACCTTTATCAGAAACGATTCTTCCTGGAATAACTAGAAGCTGTGTAATAGAACTTGCAAAAAATGAATTACAAATTGAAACAATTGAAAGACAATTACAACAAAAAGAATTGTATGAGGCAGATGAGTTGTTCTTTTGCGGAACAGGTGCGCAAATTTCACCTATAATTTCTGTTGATGATAAAAATATAAAAGAAGGAAAAGTAGGATTTATAACAAAAAAACTGCAGGATATTTATTTTGCTATTGCAAGAGGAGACAATCCAAAGTATTCAGCTTGGTTGACACCTGTTTATTAATGGTATAATCAACGGAAATGATAAAAGGTATTGGCATTGATATTATAGAAATAGAGAGAATTGGGAAAGCAATAAAAAGTTATGGCAATAACTTTTTAAATAAAGTTTTTACTGAAAAAGAGATATCTTACTGTACTCGAAGGAAGAATCTTGGCATTCATGAGTTCGCGGTAAGATTTTCAGCCAAAGAAGCTTATTCCAAGGCAATTGGAGTTGGGATTTTAGGGCTTGGAAGGGGAAAACAGGGAATAAAATGGAAGGATGTTGAGGTAGGAAACGATTCTTTGGGTAAGCCTTTTCTGATTTTTAATGGGAAAATTCTTAAAAAAGCTCAGCTTAGTCTTTCTCACAGCAAAGATTATGCGATTGCAGCCGTTTATGTTGAAAAATAAAATTAAAATTCCAAAAAGAATAAAAAATTCTCATAAAGGAGATTATGGCCGAGTTTTGATAGTTGCCGGATCTTCGGGAATGCTCGGTGCTGCGATTTTATCTTCCCGAGGAGCTTTGCGATCGGGTGCGGGGCTTGTCTATCTTGCTGTCCCCAATTTTTTGAGGAATTTTATAAATTTGGCGACTCCGGAAGTTATTGTCAAGAATTTTTATGAAATAAATGACTTTGATTTTGATGTGTTGGCTATAGGCCCCGGACTTTCTATAAACAAAGAATCCAAATTTTTGGTCGACAAAATTGTTTCCAAAACCAAAAAACCTCTTGTCGTTGATGCGGATGCTTTGAATATTTTATCTTATAATTTGGATGTTTTAATCAAGTCCAAAGCTAATATTGTTTTAACTCCGCATCCTGGTGAAATGGCTCGCCTTACAGGTTTGGATGTTTCTTCTATTCAAAAAAACCGCGTCAAAACTGCGGCACAATTCGCAAAAAAATGGGGGGTTTGTTTGGTATTAAAGGGAGATAAAACTGTTATTGCGGATAAAAATGGAGATGTTTTTATAAACAGCACAGGGAACCCGGGGATGGCATCTGCTGGAATGGGAGATGTTTTAACGGGAGTGATTGCTTCTTTTATAGGGCAGGGATTTTCTCCTTTTTTGGCGGCTCAAGCAGGTGTTGCGATCCATGGGCTTGCGGGAGATATTGCAAAAAAAGAAAAAGGGGAATTGGGGCTTATTGCTTCAGATATAGTTGATAATTTGCCAAAAGCAATTGTAAAGGCGCAAAATGGCTAAAACTCAAGAACAAAGAGATATTTTTTTGGAATTTCTGGGGAAGGATACAATCCTTTTATTTGAGGGGCTGGGAAATTTGGTTCATCTTTTTTTTGAAACTTTATCTTCTATTTTTAAGAGGAGAGTTAAGATTAAGCTTGTTCTTGAACAGATGGTAAAAATTGGAATTGATTCTCTCCCTATCGCTTTGACCTCCTCTTTTTTTGTAGGGATGGTTTTTGCTGTTCAAATCGGTGGTGAATTTGTAAAATTTGGAGCAAGTAAATATATAGGCGGAGTTATGGGAATTGCAGTTGCCCGTGAATTGGCTCCTGCTTTAAGCGGAATTGTTGTTGCCTCTCGTGTTGCGGCCGCGATTTCGGCCGAGCTTGGAACCATGAAGGTAACAGAACAAATCTCTGCCCTTTATGCTTTGGGGAGCAACCCGATTAAATATCTTGTTGTTCCAAGATTTTTGGCTTGTACTATTATGCTTCCTCTTTTAACAATTATTGCAGATATTGTCTGCTTTTTTGGAGCTTATCTTGTGGTTGTTTATTTAATAAATGCAAGTGGAGTCGATTATATGACTTCTGCCCAGCAACTGCTTAAAATGAGTGATATTTATGGAGGAATTGCAAAATCTTTTGTTTTTGGAATGGTTATATCTATAATAGCGTGTTACAAAGGGCTGAATGCGAAAGGGGGAGCGAAGGGGGTTGGGGAGGCGACAACTTCTTCTGTTGTGGCTTCTTTGCTTGCTTTGTTTGTCCTTAATTATTTCCTTTCAGTATTATTTTTTAAATGATAACATTAAAAGCTGTATCAAAAAAATATGAAAATCTGGTTATTTTGGATAATGTTGACCTTGAAATTCCAGAAGGACAAAAGGTTGCGGTTATAGGATCTTCCGGATGTGGCAAAAGCACCCTTTTACGGCTTATTTTAAGGCTTGAAGAAGTTACAACTGGTAAAATATATATTGATGATCAGGAGATAGGTTTGCTATCGCAAGATCATCTTGCAGATATTAGGAGAAACATAGGGATGGTTTTTCAATCATCAGCTCTTTTTGATTCTTTAACTGTTTTTGAAAATGTTGCTTTTGCTTTAAGGCAACACTCTAAGATAAAAGAAAATGATATTATGCTAAAGGTTGAAGAAAAGCTTGAAATGGTAGGGCTTTCAGGCAAAGGTGATTTAATGCCTTCGGAATTGTCAGGCGGGATGCAAAAGAGGGTAGGTATTGCAAGAACATTAGTTTCTGATCCCAAGATCATTTTATATGATGAACCGACGACTGGTCTTGACCCTATAACATCGACAAGCATTGAAGATACCATAAATGATTTAAGCTCTAAGGCAAAAGTAACATCAATAGTGGTCACTCACCAGTTAAGTACAATATTTAGGACTGCAAATAGGATTGTTATGATGTATAATAGCAAATTCATTGAGTGTGGCTCTGTTCCTGAAGCAAAAAATTCAAACAATAAAGTAATAAAAGATTTTTTATCACCCGGCATTTAAGTTTTTTTGTTTTTTGGTTCTTTAGTTTAAATAAGGATTGGTGATCATAAGTGTCAAATACTGCCAAGCTTGGTTTTTTTGTTTTGATTGTGATTGTAGCCCTTGCGGCGATGATTACATGGAAGAGTAATATTTTTCTAACAAAGGATGGCTACGAGCTTATAGGTTCTTTTAAGAATATTGAAGGATTAACTCTTGGTTCTGAATTAAGGTACAGAGGGCTAAATGTAGGCAAAATAATGCAAATAGATCCTGGGCCTTACAATATCAAGGTTTTTGCTATTGTAAGAAAAGATATCATAATTCCGAAAGATTCTAAATTAAGAGTGGGATTTGATGGATTGGTTGGACAAAAATATCTTGAAGTTGTTCCCGGTACATCAGAAGTTTATTACACTGAAGGAGAAAATTTGGAAGGGATGTCAACTTCCGGGATTGTGGATTTTGTTGATATAGGAGCGCAAAATCTTATTGAAACAAAAAAGATTTTAGAAACTTTTAGAAATATTATAGATGATCCAAAGCTTCAGGCAGCATTTAAAAATTCTGTTTATACGGCTGAAAAAGCAGCTCAAAATATTGAAAAATTGGCAAATGAACTGAGAAAAACAAATGCGGGAATTATGGCTATTGTTGCAGATTCCAATTTTCAGGCTTCTGTAAAGGGGACAATGAAAGAGACCAATAAAACACTGTCTTCTGCCAACAATTTCTTTGAGTCTGTAGAAAAAATAGACATAAGGCCTTCTGCTGACATTCAATATGGAACGGTTTCTAATAGCATAAGGGGTAATTTAAATATTCAAAATAGTCCAACAGATTACTTAAGAATTGGGATAGGCGAGGGGCCTACTCGTAATTTGAGCTTGTTGGACTTAGAGATATCAAGAAGAGTCTTTGCAAACATAGGAATGCGACTAGGTATGATAAATACCTTTCTCGGTGGAGGTATAGATATTTTCCCTGATAAATATATGGTTTTAAGTACTGATTTGTACGATTTTAATAATCCAAAGCCCAATGTTCCCAAGATAAGGACTACTGCATCTTATAAAATTTTTGATTATGTGAATTTTCTAATTCAGGCTGATGACATTTTTAACTCTGGAAGGAATTATTCTGTAGGTGTAAAAATAAAAGGGGTAGGAGAATAGTCTTAGGCTGGAATATTCATTTTGTCATCCCCGCGCCGTACCTGTCGGCAGGCAGGAAATCGGGGATCCATCTTAACCCCGATTATTATAATCAATGACAATTATGCAACAGACCCAAAATTTATTCTTTTTTTAATCTTCATTTTCAATTTATTGCTCTTATAATAAAAAGTGAAATTCATGGAAAGCTCGTTCGATGATAATTTGTATAGCTTTGAGAAATTACCCTGACAATAAAGTTTCGAAAAAGTTTTTCATAGCTTTATTTTAATATATGGCTAATCGTATAGAAAGAAGAATTACAACAGTACAAGGAATAAAGGTAAAGACAACTGCTTTATCAGCATCTTTAGTAAGAGGAAGTAAAGAATCTGTAAGGGTTGATCGAATCCCATCAAATTTGCTAGACGAATTACCTACTAGAGAGCTTTCTGATTACGGTAGCAGGATAAGCAATTTATTAGAATTATTAGGAGATGGAAACACTCCGGTAGAAAGTCTGGAAGAATCATCAATCAAAATAATTCCTCCTATAATAATGGAAGATAATGATAGCCCTTTATCTGATAATGATATATTGGTTTTAGCCGATGCTGATAGAACAACAGAAGAAAAAGATGATCCTTCAAAAAATACAACCATAGAGCTAGAAAAAAGACTCCTTTATTTAAAAAATAAATTCAGCAAAAGAATTTCAAGAATTTTTGATACTATGAAGACTGATGTTTTAGGCGAAGAAGGAGATGTTGCTTTATTTGAAAGATTAGTTAGGAGTGTTTATGGTGAAGCAAGATACAGTGTTGTTGGTAAAATAGGCGCAGGTGGCATGGGATCGGTTTTTTTGTTAACAGATCAAGAATTAAATATGTATGTTGCAAAGGTTGCCTTTGAACAGATATTACGCCATAAGTTTCCTGAGATCAAAGAAACATTCGTAAAAGAGGCAAAAAATCTAACCTTACTTGCAATGGCAGAAAAAAAATTCTCTAAAAAATTCTCAGGAATAGCAAGAATGATTGATAGTAGAGATTGTATGACCTATGAAGAAATAGGTTCTGCTATTTTTTTTATGACAGAATATGTAAGTGGTTGCAATTTAACAAATTGGCTTAAGTATCAAACTATTAGGGCGCAAAGAAAAGGTGAGAGAAATTACGAAAAATTATCAACTCCAGAAGTAGCCTATATAGCATATTGCTTGTTTGAAATCCTTGATTTATTGCGAAGGGCGGAAATAAAACACGGTGATTTTGACCCTACTAATATCATGATGGATAGAAATGGAAAAATAAAAATTATAGATTTAGGCGTTTCAGAAAATTTTACGGATTGGGACGGAGAACTCATATCAAAAGGTGTTTTTAAGGGGAAAGTTAGGTATGCAGCTCCGGAATTAATTGTTCCTTTTGTTAGTGAAGAAAGAATAGATCAAGAGAGTTTTTATGCTGCGGATTTTTACTCATTGGGAATCGTTTTGTTTATTTTGGCGACAGGAGAATATCCGGAAAAATTAATTGAAATAAAGAACCTCACAAACTTTCTTCATATCTTTTCAAAGGATAGGGAGATACTAACCAAAAGAGACCTTAGCTTACTTCCAGAAGAGCTAAAAATTTTAATCCCATTATTATTAAAAAGGAATCCTCTTGAAAGACTTACAAATACTGATCTGGGAATAAGGTTAGCTTCTTACATTATTTCTAGCTGTTTAGATATATTTTAGATTAACCCCGATTATTCATACCTAGAGTAGACGTGAATAATCGAGGTTAAATTACCTCTTAAAAACATATCAACATATCAAAAACATAACTTTACAAGAAATATTTACATTTAAATCAACGTCGTATAATATATCTTATGTCAAGTATGCGATGAGTGATGATTGATTGTTTATTGGCTTTGTTATGGCAAAAATTGCGTCACCTACTGGTTGTCAACGTAGTGGTCTGGGGATAAGCTGGCTGATGTGGAATTAGTTCTTATTTATACTGTACACTGGTTGCTGTAAACTGTACACTCTTTTTTGTTCACCCTTTTATAACGGCAAGCGGTGTTAATTCTTCTTCTATTGACACTAAATCAGATTGTAGTTCCATGACTGTTTTTATGTTTTTATAGGCTCCGGATGCTTCATCGAGGTCATTTTTGGTTCTTATAGCATGAATTATCCCTTTTTTATCAAGTTTTTCCTGTTCTTTTGCCAAATCTAGCGTATTTCTGGCCTTATTTCTGCTCATTCTACGACCTGCGCCATGGGAACAGCTGAAAAAGCTATCGGGATTCCCTTTTCCTCTTACTATATAAGAATTACTTCCTTGAGAGCCTGGAATTATCCCAATTTGGCCTAATTCCGCTTTTGTTGCTCCTTTCCTGTGGACTACAACTTTTTCTCCAAAGTGAGTTTCTGATGAAGCATAATTGTGAGCGATATT
>MEUA01000031.1 GCA_001771505.1 candidate division WOR-1 bacterium RIFOXYB2_FULL_36_35 | reverse complement strand
GAATATTGTAGTCGATATCACTATTCCAATTACGGACTGAAAGAGCTTTTAGATAAAGGGTTAGGAATTCTTTTTACAAGAAACCTTAATATAATACATGATGCAAGTGGATTCTCCTCTTCATGGAAGTATTATTTTTTAGGTGTTCCGTTTATCCCTGAGCAAACAAGAGGTATGTTTTTTGGTCAGTATTTCCTTATGGATGAGGAGGAACTGTGACCTGTTGTATAATGCCAATTCTTGCAATTTGCCATCTTAGAGAAACCAGGGATCAATCTTGTTTTTCTGGACCGTACAAAAATTGACTAATCAATCTATTTCATTTAGAATATATAAACTATCATGCGTTATGGACACTTTGACGATGCAAATTGCGAATACGTTGTTGAAAAACCTAATACTCCTCTGCCTTGGATAAATTATCTCGGGACTCAAAAATATTGCGCGCTAATATCTAATACTGCTGGTGGATACTCTTTTTATGAAGATCCCAGAGAGCGCAGAATTTTACGTTATCGTTATGACAATGTCCCTTTTGATCAGGGGGGTCGTTACCTTTATATTAGAAATAATAAAAATAAAGATATTTATTCTCCTACATGGCAGCCGGTTCAGAAAAAATTAGAGAAATATGAATGTAGACATGGACTGGGCTATACTTCAATTGCTTCTTTGTATAAAGGGATTAAAACGAAAATAACTTATTTTGTCCCAATGGATGAAAATTTAGAAATTTGGAAGGTGGAGATAGAAAACAAAACCAAAAAGAATCAAGATCTGACACTCTTTTCTTTTGTTGAGTTTTGTCTTTGGGATGCTGTTGGCGATTCGACTAATTTCCAGCGTACTTGGTCAATAGGCAAGGCGTATTGTGACGGATCTACGATAATTCATGATACCTTGCATAAAAGCTGGGTGGATATTCTTGCCTTTTTTGGCGCATCTGAAAAAATAGATAGTTTTGATTGTCAGCGGAAAAATTTTTTGGGGAATAATGGATATAATTCTCTTCAAAAACCTAAAGCTGTAGTTGACGGTCGGTGTTCTAATTCTGAAGCAATCGGCTGGGCTCCTGTAGGGTCCCATTGTATAAAATTGAAGTTAGCAAGCAACCAGAAGAAGACAATGATTTTTGTTTTAGGCGTTGCTCCTGACGAGAAAAAAGCGAAAGAACTTGTGAAGAAATTCACAAAAGTGCAAACGGTTGACCTGGAACTTACAGCAATAAAGGAATATTGGAAGAAAAATCTTTCTAAAATCCAGGTAAAAACCCCTGATGAAAATGTAAATTCCATGCTCAACATTTGGAATCAGTATCAATGTATGCAAACCTTTAACTGGTCTAGATATGCAAGTTATTATGAATCGGGAATCGGCCGTGGAATGGGATTTAGAGATTCCAACCAAGATACACTAGGGTTTGTTCATATAATCCCAGATAAGGTGAAAAAACGGATTCTTGATTTGGCTTCAATTCAATTTGAAGAAGGTGATACTTATCATCAATACTCTCCGATAACAGGAAAAGGGGCCCTTTATGGTTATTCCGATGATCATCTTTGGTTGATTGTTTCTGTTTCTAATTATATTAAAGCCACGGGTGATTGGAAAATATTGGACGAAGAAATCCCTTTTGCTGAAAAAGAGGAAATGATCCCTTTGCAGATGGGACATCATGATCATGTTGACATCCAGTTGAAGGATGAAAAACATAAGAAGGTTAAAAAAGCTACCTTATATGAACATTTAAAAAGAGCAATATTGTTTTCATGGAAAAATATAGGGCCGCATGGGTTTCCAAAGGCGGGATTTGCTGATTGGAATGATTGCTTAAATATGGTTGGCAAAAACGGGATGGCTGAGTCGGTTTTTGTGGCTGAATTGCTTGTTTTTGCCGCGCGTGAAATGATAAGCATTGCCAGTCATAAAGGATTGAAAAAAGATAAAGATTTTTTTGAAAATTCACTTTCTGAAATGGCCTCTTTAGTAAATGAATATGCCTGGGATGGGGAATGGTATTTGAGAGCTTTTGATGATGAAGGAAAACCTGTTGGAGCGAGTACGGATAAAGCAGCAAAAATCTTTCTTGAAACCCAACCGTGGGCTGTTATCTCTGGTGCTGCATCCAAGGATAGGGCGAAAATTTGTATGGATTCTGTTGCCAATCATCTGGAGACGGAAAAAGGGATAAAGTTACTACATCCTTCTTTTAAAGAATATAAACCTAAGCTTGGGGAAATTTCAACTTATCCTCCGGGGCTTAAAGAAAATGGATCTGTTTTTTGCCACACAAATCCATGGGTTGTAATAGCTGAATGTTTGTTAGGGCATGGAGACAAAGCTTTTAAATATTATAGTGCAACTCTTCCTTCAGCTCAAAATAATGTTGCTGATGTTAGAAAGACTGAGCCTTATGTTTACTGTCAAATGATAGCAGGTCCTGACCATCCTGATTTTGGGGAGGGGAAGAATTCCTGGCTTACTGGTGCTGCTTCATGGAGTTTTGTTGCCGCGATCCAATGGATAATAGGCGTCCGGCCGGATTATAATGGTCTAATTGTGGATCCGTGCCTCCCAAAAAAATGGAAAGAAGTTGAATTGAACATAACTGTTAGAGGCGTTAAATATAATATTAAAATCAGGAATAGTTTTAAGGTTAGTAAAGGCGTTAAGTTTTTGAAAGTTGATGGCCAAAGAGCTGACGGATGTTTGATTCCTTATTTTAAAGATGGGAAGGAACACAAAGTTGAAGCAATTTTGGCTTAATAAAAAGAAATCAATTATTCAATCTTCAAATCCCATGCTATTTTGGCATTTGACTTTTGTTAAGAAGTATCTTTTTTTAAGATTTTTAATTTTATTTTTTGTTTTTCTTTTTTTCTTTTTTTCAATGCCATCTTTAGCCCAGGATCTTTTGAAAAACAGTGGGTTTGAAGAAGGGTTGGTTAATAATATACCAAAATATTGGGGAGAAGAATATTATAACAGCTCTCTGCTCCCTGATCGTGGCGGAAATGTTTTAAAAATCATAAATGATTCTCCAAAAATGTCCTTGGGCGCGCAAACTATTGCAATAGACTGGAGAAAAATATCCAAAGTTACTCTTTCCGCGTGGATAAAATCTGAGAATGTTGTTCAGGGAAATGAAGATTGGAACCAAGCCAATATTCAGCTACTTTTTTTCGATGAAAAAGATGTGCAAGTTGGCGGATGGCCAAGCGTTGGAGCTTGGACAGGGAGTTTTGGCTGGAAATATGTTGCCAGGAATATTATTGTTCCAAAAGGTACGGTTAAAGCAAAAGTTGTCTTTGGCCTTTATGATTGTGCTGGGACTGTATATTTTGATGATATAAAACTTGTCCCTCTTCCCGATCAAAAAAATACAGACCCATATAATTTTTTGGAAAATGGAGGGCTTGAAGTTTGGGAAAAATGGGCATATGGAGGGTCGGAAGATTGGGCAATTATTAATAATAATGTTAAAGTTGGCAATGGTGCTTTGAGGATAAGAAATTCCACCCCTGTTTGGTCTTTTGTTTCTCAATCGGTCTCCGTGGACGGAAGAAAAGCAAAGAAAATAAAACTTTCCGGATATATTAAGGCTAAAGATGTTATTCCAGGGGTAAAACCGTGGCAACTTGCCAGGATTAACATTGAATTTAAGGATGGGAAGGGGAAGCGGTTGGATGGGTGGCCTATCTTGGAAGCTTTTTCAGGGACATTTGACTGGAAATTTATTGAAAATGAGTTTAATGTTCCAAAAGAGACCCGAAGGATTGACGTCTTTGCGGGTCTTTTGGAGTGTGCCGGGGAAGCATGGTTTGACGAAATAAAACTTATTGCGTTTGATAATGAAGGAAAAAAACTTCAACCTGGCGGTATTTATGTAACTGATACAAAAGATTGGAATGAGTTTATTCCACTTAATGAGTCATACAAAAAGACTGTTTCGGATGTAAGTTTTCTGCTTGACTCGCCAGCCGGAAAACATGGGTTTTTAAAGGTTAAAAATGGTCATTTTTATTTTGAGGATGGAACTAGAGTCCGATTTTGGGGGACCAATATATATGCCCCTTCAACTTTTCCTGAAAAACATGATGCTGAAATTATGGCAGAACGCCTTGCCAGATCAGGATGCAATCTTGTTCGTATCCATCATATTGATGCTTTTTGGTCCAATCCGAATATTTTTGATCAGAATTATGATGATACTCAACATTTATCCAAGGAATCTTTTGATAAATTAGACTATCTTATTTATCAGCTAAAGCGACGGGGAATCTATGTATTTATGGATCTCTTAGTGGATCGTGAGTTTAAAAAAGGAGATAACGTTAAGGATTGGCAGAATGTCGAGAGGGGGGCTAAGGTTACCGGCTTTTTTGATAATCGTATAATAGAACTTCAAAAGAAATATGCAGAACAAATTTTGACTCATAAAAATCCTTACACTGGATTGCGTTATGTTGATGACCCTGCGCTTGTTTCTGTTAAGCTTATTAACGAAGCAATGCTTTTTTATTTCGGCACGCAATTTAATATTTCTAAGCACTATCTTACTGATTTGGATGGGATGTTTAATGAATGGTTGCTAAAGAGATATAAAAATAGAAATAATTTAGATAAGACTTGGACGGATAAATATGGGCGCAAAGATTTAAAGCAGGACGAAGATCCCTACAGAAAAAATGTACAACGGGCAGATATTCCTCTTAAATATCAAAGAAGCGGCGCTGAAAAATATGAACCAAGCCGGCTTGCCGATACTTTAAAATTTTATGAGGAGCTGCAGGTTAAATATTATAAAGAGATGTCAGAATATTTAAAAAAACTGGGAGTTAAGGTTCCTATTTCCGGGTCGAATCACTGGGTTAATCTTTATGTTGATGTAAAAACAAATTCTTCTTTAGATTATATAGACAGACATCGTTATTGGGATCATCCTCAATTTGGATATGGCACACAAGTTGTTTTTGAAAATTTAAGTATGCTTCAGAATCCTGTAGATGCTCTGCCAAATAACTTTGCTTTTTACAATGTAAGCGACATCCCTTTTGTTGTTTCCGAATGGAATTGTTGTTTTCCTAATGAATTCAGGGTGGAAGGCCCTCTTGTTATGGCTGCATACGCCAATCTTCAGGATTGGGACGGAGTAATTCAATTTTCTTTTAACCATGCCGGATGGCAGGCTCCCATGGAAGACAACTTTGATGTTTCCGCGTGGCCCAATGTTTATTCTCAGCTTCCCGCAGCAGCGCTGCTTTTTTATCGGGGAGATGTTGCAGAAGCAAGAAAGAGCTTAAACTATCCTGTGTCGGATTCTGAATTGTATGGGCTTTTGGATGAAGATAAGATGATAGCCGGAAACCCTTATTTGCCCTATATCCTAAAAACTACGATTAATTTTAAAGGAAAAATTAATTCTATTCCAAAAGACTATGTTTCAAAATATCATGATAAGCAAAACAGAATAATATCTTCAGATACAGGTGAGTTGAAATTGGATTATGGCAAAGGGATATTTACAATAAATAGTGACAGGACTGAAGTTGCTATGGGCTTTATGAAAAACAGAATAATACAATTAAATGATTTTATCGTAGAACCTGAAAATGAATTTTGCTCTATAGCGTTTTCTGTTTTGAATGACAAACTAAAATTTAAGAAGATAGACGGCGGTACGATCCTTGTTACTGTTGCGGCAAAGATAGAAAATAAAAACCAGGAATATAATGAAAGCAAAACTCAACTTGCAAACGTTGGCGATGCTCCTCTTTTGACGGAGGGGGTGGAGGCAAAGATTACATTTAAAGGGGTACTCCCCAGAAGGATATCAGCCCTTGATATTAATGGGGATATTATAAAAACGATCCCTTTGAAGGGCAGGAGTTTTTATATGGATGCTTCAGACAAAGCATTCTTTTATGAAATGATTTTTTAATCTAATGAAATGTTTTTGTGATGCAAAAGCCTGGCATATTTTTCGCGCTATTTAATAAGCCCCGATTATTCTCCTCTAAACATGAGTCCTCGGGGCGAATTGAAAACAATGTCTCTACATAGTATAATAAAGCCTTCATGGGAGCAATAATTTCCTTTGTTAATCAGAAGGGTGGGGTTGGTAAAACAACCACTACGGTTAATTTGGCTGCTTATTTAGCCTCTTTTAATAAAAAAGTTTTGGTGATAGATATAGATCCTCAAGGAAATGCAACGGTTGGCTGTGGGATTGAAAGACAAAGTCTTGAAATGTGCATATATAACATCCTTGTTGATCAAGTTCCTGTTATTGATGCTATTAAGAAGACAATTGTGAGTAATCTTGATATTATTCCCGCGACATCCCGTTTGGCTGGAGCTGAAGTTGAACTGGTATCGGTTTTTGAGAGGGAGTTTAGATTGAAAAAAGCGCTTTCTGCTGCAAAAGATATTTATGATTATCTAATGATTGATTGCCCCCCCTCCTTAAATCTTTTAACTGTTAATGCATTGACCGCTTCTGATGAAGTTATGATCCCTATACAGTGTGAATATTATGCCCTGGAAGGGATAAGTCAGCTTATTTCGACGTTAGATCTTGTTAGAGAGAGGCTAAATCCTATGCTTAAAGTTGGAGGTGTCCTTCTTACGATGCACGACCAGAGAACTGTTTTAGCCAATCAAGTTGTAGAAGAGGCCCGTAAACATTTTGGCGCAAAAGTTTTTCAAACAATCATACCTAGAAATGTGCGTTTGGCTGAAGCCCCAAGTTTTGGCCAGCCAATAATGTTTTATGATCCTACATCAAAAGGGGCGTTGGCCTATGAAAAATTAAGCAGGGAGGTAATTGGCGATGAATAAAAAGGGTTTAGGCAGAGGTTTATCAGCGTTAATTCCTGAAGGGTCTGTTTTTACCGGCGGAAGAACAATTGTGAATATTCCTATAGATAAAGTTATTCCGAACCCGCGTCAGCCAAGAACAGTTTTTAATGAAGATAGCTTGAAAGAACTTGCAGAGAGCATAAAAAGCACTGGAGTCGCCCAGCCTATTCTTGTTCGTTTAAGAAAAGGAAATTATGAACTGGTTGCAGGAGAACGGAGGCTTCGTGCCGCAAAAATAGCAGGACTTAATGTTATCCCTTCGATTATTAAAGATTTTAGCGATCAAGAGTCTGTTCAGTTGGCCTTAATAGAAAATTTACAGAGGGAAGATTTAAACCCCATGGATGAAGCTGAAGCATATTCCAAATTGCTTTCTGAGTTTAGCATGAGCCAAATTGACATAGCAAATAAAGTCAGTAAAAATCGTTCCACAATTGCAAACATGCTAAGATTAAATGAACTGCCTGAAGAGATGCGTGATTCTCTTCGTAAGGGAGAGATTTCTTCCGGCCATGCAAGAGCTCTTTTATCTCTTTCTGACAGTAAAAAGAGATTATTGATTTTTGGGGATATTATAAAAAATAAGCTTAGCGTGAGAGATGTAGAGCTTATTGTTTATGGCGGGCCAAAACCTTCAAAAAACAAGAAAATCTCAAAAAGAGCTGTGAAAATTGATGATGAACTTAAACCATGGCTTGAGAAACTTACTTTTTGTTTGGCAACCAAAGTTCACCTTAGAGGGAATAAAAATCGTGGCAGAATTGAAATAGATTTTTTTTCTCAGGAAGACCTTGAAAGGATTTTGGATATTATTTTGGGAGAAAAGGTTAAAAGAGTTGAACCTGTGTTTGTAACAGAAGGAGGGATTGAAATTGATAAGCAAATTAATTAAGTTGGTATTGGGTGTTGTTTTTGTGGCTTTTGGAGTTTGGGCTATTGTTGTGTGGTGGGGAGATGTTTTGTTGTTGGTGAGGGGTGGGGTAGGATTTATGTTGATACTTGTAGGATTAGTCTGCTTTGCTGTTTTAGATTAGAAACTTATTTTAGAGATAAGATTTTTCTAAGTAAGCTCATGAAATGATTTTTTGGCTTGGGAGCGATAAAAAGCTATTTATTTTTATTGTGTTTGTTGTATCTTTGATGGGTCTGTTGAATAATGGTCATTCCCGTGAAAACGGGAATCTATTTCTCATAAAACAACCCCGATTATTCATATGCTCGAGGGATGAACCCCGATTATCCTAATCGGGGTGAATAATCGAGGTTAATCAGGGGGGCAGTCTTTTTTTAGATTTTCTATAGTTTCTGTTACAGAAAGGTTCTCTTTTGCTGATTGTATTATGCTTCTATACATTTTCTTTGTTTTTGGGTCAGATTTTTCCATGACAGCATATAGCTTTGCTTCAAGCTCTGCTCTTGCTTGAGAGGTTAAAATCGAGTAAATTCCCAAGAAATCTATAAGTTGTTTTTGTAATTTGCTGTTTAAATCAGTCATGGTTAAATTATATCACATATGGTATAATACTTAAGACGTGGTAGATATCTTTCCTTTTTGTGGCGTATTATACAATAAAAAAAGAGTGAAAAAGCTTTCAAATGTTCTCTCTCCCCCTTATGATGTCATCAAAGATGAAGAGCAAGAGTTTCTTTACAATTTATCTGACTTTAATATGGTTAGGCTTATTTTGGGAAAGGATTTTCCTGGGGATAATGAATATAACAATAAATATGTTAGGGCTGCCTCTTCATTTAATGGTTGGATTCGTCATGGAATTTTATCTGTTGAGGAAAAGCCGTCGCTGTATGTTTATGAACAACAATTTAAATATGGGACAAAGACGTATTCTAGAACAGGGATTATTGCTCTTTTAAGATTTGATGATGTTTCCAAGCGAAAGGTTGTTCCTCATGAATTTACTTTGCCTACGCCAAAACGTGATCGTATAAGCCTTATACGTTCTGCGTCAGCAAATTTTGATAATGTTTTTTCCCTGTTTTCTGATGAAAAAGGAAAAATTTCTAAAATCATGAAAAAAATGAAAAAAGGGAAACCCGAACTAGATGTCAAAGACGTAAAAGGGATAATAAATAGACTTTGGAAAGTAAAAAAGAGATCGGAAATAAAAAAGATCCAAAAATACTTTAAAGATAAAACCGTTTTTATCGCAGATGGACATCATCGATATGAGGCTGCGCTTCAATTTAAAAATGAAATGAAAGTTCGTAATACCAGATTTACAGAAGAAGAAGCTTATAATCATGTAATGATGGATTTTGTTCCTATCCAGAGCTTGGGGCTGGTTGTTCTTCCTATCCATCGAGTTTTGAAAATACCTTTACAGTTTAGCGCTCAATATGTTTTAACTCAGCTTGAGGCTTATTTTGATATTTTTGAGTATCCATTTAAAAAGAAATCTGAAGATAAAATAAAAAAGAAAATGACAAAAGAGCTTCAGAAAAAATCAAATGAGCATGCTTTTTGTTTTTATTTTAAGGAGATACCTGACACGTATTATATTTTGGCCTTAAAAAAGGATGTGATTATTCATGACATCATAAAAGAAGATAAATCTGATAACTGGAAAAATTTAGATGTTACTATTTTACATAGTCTGGTTTTTAAAAACCTTTTAGGCATTGAGGATAATGAAAATTTCATATTTACAAAGCATCAGGAAGAAGCTTTAAACTATGTTAAAGATCAGAATGCCTCTTTAGCTGTTTTATTAAATCCTGTAAAAGTTGAGGACATAATAAAAATAGCTGAAAAGTTTGAAAAGATGCCTCAAAAATCAACATATTTTTATCCTAAGCTGACAAGCGGAGTAATTATGAACAGAATTATTCTGGGTGAGAAGATTGAATAGTGAAATTTCTTAGGACAATTTTTTTATTTTTTACGGTTTTTTTGACTTTTTTTGTTGGTACAGGAATCACTCTTTTTTCTTCATTTTTTACGTCATCGCCCAAAAAGAGAAAAACATTTCAACGATCAGCCGCTATATGGTCGCGTTTACTTATATGGTTAAGCGGAGTTCCTGTTCATGTTACGGGAAGAGAAAATATCCCACGGGGAGAGCCATTGATTTTTGTTTCCAATCATCAAGGCGCTATTGATATATTAATTCTTTTGGCTGTTTTGCCTGTGGGGTTTAGGTTTATTATTAAAGAGGAACTTTTTAAAATTCCGTTTTTTGGATGGTATTTGAGACGTTGCGGTTATATTCCAGTTGACAGGGGGACAAGAAAAGGGGCTCTCAACATGTTTTTAATGTCCAGGGAGGCGCTTGCCAGCAAAGATAGTATCTTGATTTTTCCTGAAGGGACAAGAAGCCCTGACGGCACTCTCAAGGAATTTAAGAGGGGAAGTATGTTGTTAGCGATAAAAAACAAGGTTCGGGTTCTTCCTATTGCGATATCAGGAAGTTTTGAAATTATGCCAAAGCATAGTATGGTTATACACTCGGTTCCTGTAACTTTAAAGATTGGAAAGCCCATCTCTTTGGAAGAGTACGGGAAAGATCCTGACAGAGCGAACGAAGAGGTTTATAGAATTATTGAGAGCATGCTTTAACCCCGAGCATCATAATCGGGGTTCACTGTTTTCTCCTGACTTCCGCACAAGCCTCAAAAAATGTTAATTCCTCTCGTAAAAAGTTGCGATTTGGGTGTTGCAAACTAAACTTAATGACAAGATTTCGTATGAAATCATTCACCCCGATTTCCTAATCGGGGTTCATACCAGAATCAATAACTAACAAATTATCAAATATTACTCGATGTATGAATAATCGGAGTTAAATATATTTCAACCTCACCAAGCGATCATTAAAAATCTTATATACTCCTTCCTGTATTGACGTTCGTAACCTTCTGCAATATTAGATGATATGCCAACAACAGCCCTTCTTATTTGAGAAGTTATGCCAAATTTTTCTTCGGAAGGGAAAAGCTTTGTAGCCTTGTACACCTCTACCGCTAAATCATATGACTTTTTCCAAACTTTCAAGTCTTTAAAAGTTCTAATATCCATGTTTGTTTTTTCCCTTACTCGATCCCTTGAAACCTAGAAACCTTGACACCTTTTTTGTAGCAATTTTCATTCCATGACTCTAACATCTCTATTGCCCCCTAAAATAAAGGAGAATTTCAAGTAGAGCTTTTAAACCGTAGACGAGAATTCGTCACCCATGACCTTAGGACATTTATTGGACAATTGGGGTTAATTGTTTTAGAAGAGATTATAACGACTTGTTTTTTCTATAGATTTTAATATGCTTGCATATCTCATGACGCTATATTGACCTGGAGAATTTTGTATTGTATCTCTCAAAGCAGGAACTGCCGCTTTTCCTAGTTTTTGCAATCTTTTTATTGTTCTTTGGCTATCTACTGCCAATCCCTCTATCAACTGAAAAGCAGTTAATCTTCTCTCTTCTTCTGACCCTTTCTTTGTGTTTCTTGCTTTTTTTAGCGCTTTTGCAACTATTGATTTTTTTTCTCCGCAACCATTGAGCAGATGATCTTCCAAAATTTGGATAGCTTCTTCTCTGTTTATTTCTAACAACAAATTAACGGCTGCTTCGACTCTAAAGGCATAAGAATCATTTAGTGCGCTTTTTAGCGCATAAATAGCATCGTTCCCAAGATTTTTAACTTCTTGTGTTGAAGGTTTCTTTTCTTCCCATCTATCAATTAATATGTACGCGTATAGCCGCTTATATTCGGCAGTTCCAGGCTTTAGTTTTCTGACGTTTATCATTACCCCTGCTATTGCCGCCCTTGTATTTGATAAAGAAAAAAGGTTCAATCTTTCATCCAGCAAGGAAAGCTTTTCTGGTGGGATTGTCTTTTTTAGTAAAGGAACAACTCCTTCACAATTTATAAAATAGGGATTGTGTTTGATCTCTTCTTTTAGAGCAGGCAAAATATTTCTTCCTAATTTTTGAGCTTCTTTATATTCCCTTTTTTGAATTAAATGATAAGCTATTAGCTTTTGGTATTCATCTGTTTCACTTTCAAGCTTTTTTATTTTAATTATTGTTAATGCAGCTAATGCTCTAATATAGGAATTATTATCTTTTAGTCCTTTTTCCATTGCAGAGAGAGCTTGTTCTCCAAGCTTCACGCAATTATCAAAAGAGGTTTTTCCTATGATTAAGGTATAAGCATATAGCTCCTTATACTCACTAGAGCCTTTTTTTAGATTTTTAAGTTTGATTAGTGTTTTTGCCGCTGCGCTTCTTACTGACGCTTCGGCATTATTTAATTGCTTTTCAATCGCAGCAACTGCTGTTTCATTCTCTATAAATCCAATTGCCTCGATAATTGATTTTACTATTCTCATTGAATCCTCATCCCAATTAAATTGAGAATAGTATTCAAGCCCTTGCAAGAGTGTTGGAAGAGAAGAAGAATTTCCTAAATGGCCGATAGCTTTTGCTGCATTTTTTTTGACCTCTACAGTTTCTTCCCCATCTCTCAATATTTGTTCAAAAGCTTTAATTGCTTTTTCTCTCCAGTTTAAATAATACTCTTCTATTTTTTCAGGATCAATTTTTTTAATTGCTTTTTGTAAGTCACTAAAATTCTTTATTTTTCCTTCCAGATCTAAAAGTGAAATATATAGAACTATTTTTCTGTACAATTGTTTTCTTGCGATTGCTACTTTGGCTTTTGATGATGGCTTTGGGGCTAAGTGTAATAAGCCTTTTTGAGAGAACAGTTTTATTCTTATTAATCTGTCAAAATATTCCGCGGCAACATGTTCCTCCGTCAAATCTTTCAAAGGAGCGCGTTTTGTTGGGTGTTCTTCCGGAAAAGTTGGGAATCTTTCTTCTTGGTTATTGAAGGAAGAATCTTTATGGCGACTTGTGAAGTAATACCCGCCCGTTTTAAAGACTTTTGCTTGAGGTGAACGATCTTCAAGATTACCATTGAGAATAGCATGGAAATTACTTCTATCGGCTAACTCTGTTACTACCCTGTGGATACTCCATCCCATGCGCGGGGTTCTAATGTTGAGAAATCGAAACATCCAATGCCCTATTTCTGCTTTTATTGTTGAATCTATAGATTTGGGTTCATAGATTATCTTTCTTCTATTAAACATATTGATTGTTGCTGTTATTTTGTTTTTTTCAGGATTATATTCTCCATAATCATTTCCGTATCCGTCTTCAAAAATGCTTAGTTCTTCATTTAAACCTTTTATTCCCACTTGGTCTTCCATTAATCTCATTTCCAGCCAGAGAGCTTTTTTGTATTCTTCTTCTAACTGAGAATCTTCAATTTCCTTAGGGTTGAATTCTAATTCTTTTTTAAATTGAGGATATTCTTCGTATTTTTCTAAGCCTGCGCTTCCTGCTCTTGCCCAGAATTCAAACATTACTAAAGCTTTTCCCTGTGTTAAATCAGATTCTTGAACAAAAGATCTGACTTTTAACATGAAACAGTTTCTCATATATTCAAAATTGTTTTTGTTTACTCCTTGGTTTTGTATATTATTAAAGTCCCAGTTGAAAAGCATCCAGGCTGTTTCCGGTTTTATGGCACCGACAGCTAACATCTGTTTTAGTATATAAACAGTAAAGGAAATATAATGTTGTCCTAAACTGGTTAGATTGTTTAATTCTTCTTGGGAGGGGAGCTTGTCTATCTTTTTGTCTATATTTTGAGGAAAACCATAATAACATAATGAATGTGTGATTGTTTTTCTGGCATCTCCTGTTATTTCAGGCAGATGTTGCCTTGAAGGTGTTTTGTCCCCGGGGAATTTCCATCTTACGGGAAAAGAGCCGTATTTACTTCCTTTAAATGTTGATGTTTGTATTTGAGTATTTAGCATGATTTGTATATATATCGTTAATTCTGAGGTTGAATTTCGGAAGGGAACTTTTTTATATGGGCATGGTGTGTCCATAAGGAATTTCAAGCCCCGATAATGATAATTTCTGGTTTAAACGTGAATAGTCGGGGTTAATGTGGGGTGCTTATTTCTCAACAGTTCCGATATTATTAAATGCCTCAGAAATCGATCCGGCTACCGCGATTTCTATTTTGGAAGTTTTTATCTGTTTCAGATTCCCTTTTGGAATTAGAATCTTCTTAAAGCCGAGCTTTTCGGCTTCTGTTATCCTTTTTTCGATCTGATTAACAGCTCTTACTTCTCCCGTTAATCCTATTTCTCCGACAGCGATTAAATCTTCCGGAAGCGGTTTGTTTTTATAGGAAGACGCGACTGCCAGCGCCATGGGGAGGTCGATGGCAGGTTCCGCAACCTTTATCCCTCCAGCAATGCTTACAAAAATATCAAGAGACGATAGTTTTAAATTGGCTTTTTTCTCCAGAACAGCCAGAATCATCATCAATCTGTTGTAATCAATGCCGACCGATGTTCTTCGTGGCATTACCATCTTTGTATATGCTGTTAAGGCTTGTACTTCAATTAAAAGAGGTCTTGATCCTTCTATAATGGCTGTAATTGTTGATCCGCTTTCTCCTTTGGGCCTTTCTGCCAGGAAGATTTCAGATGGATTGTCAACTGTTACAAGCCCTGTTTCTGTCATTTCAAAGATACCGACTTCTGATATAGATCCGAATCTGTTTTTTATCCCTCGAAGAATTCTAAACTGTTTGTGTTGTTCTCCCTCAAAATAGATGACAGCATCAACTATGTGCTCCAAAATTCTAGGCCCTGCGATGTTCCCTTCTTTTGTGACATGCCCGATTATAAATATTGGGATATGAGTCTCTTTTGCTATTTTTACCAGGTAAGCTGCACACTCTCTCACCTGTGAAACAGATCCCGGGGCAGAATCTATATCTTCACGAAACATTGTTTGTATAGAATCTATTATTACGATTTCAGGCTTTTCTTGTTCTATCCCTTTTTCTATTAAAAATAAATTTGTTTCGGCATAAACCTTAATTTTTTCAGATAGCGCTCCAAGTCGTTGAGCCCTGATTTTAATTTGTTTTGCTGATTCCTCTCCTGAAGCATAAAGGATTTTTTTGTCTGATTTATTTGCAATTTGCAGCATTAAGGTTGATTTCCCGATTCCCGGATCACCGCCCACTAAAATTACAGCCCCCGGGACAATCCCACCCCCTAAAACCCTGTCAAATTCTTCCACTCCGGATGATTTTCTCTCTTCTTGGTTATAATCTATATCTTTTATTGATAGTGGAGTTGTATTTAACTCGGCATGTTTGGGTTTGTAGACTGTTTGTTTAGCTTTCACGGTTTTTTCTTCGACCAGACTGTTCCAGGCGCCACAAGATTGACATTGCCCTGACCATCTCGGGAAATCATTCCCGCAATTTTGGCAAAAAAAACGTGATTCGGTTTTCATTTATTCTTTAAAGAGGTTTCTTTGACCAACAGCGATTTTTGCAGATTTTTTGAATTTGTTTTTAAAGTGCTGAAAATTATTTTGTTGTCTTTTGTATCAGCTTTTATTTCCGAACCAAATATAATTTTCCCCCGAAGAACCTCTTCCGAAAGGGGATCTTCAATATAGTCTTCGATAGTACGTCTCAAAGGCCTGGCTCCAAATTTGGGGTCGTAGCCTTTTTCCACAAGAAAATCTTTAGCTTTTTTTGTGATTTTAATAGACATCTCTTTTTCTTTTATTCTTTCGTTGATGTCTTCTATCATTAAGTCTACTATTTCAGCTAAATCCTCCTTTGACAATGGAGCGAAAACAACTGTTTCATCTATTCTGTTTAAAAACTCCGGCTTAAACTCTTTTGAAAGTTTTTCCAGAACTTCTTTTTTTGTTTTTTCGTAGTTGGCATGCGCATCTTCTCTGTTTATAAAGCCAATTGAAGATTCCTTCTGAAAAAGATCTCCGCCGATATTGCTTGTCATTATTAATACTGTGTTTTTAAAATCGACTTTCCTCCCTTGCGCGTCAGTTGCAGTTCCGTCATCTAAAATTTGAAGAAGGATATTCATTACGTCTTTATGTGCTTTTTCAATTTCATCAAATAAAACGACAGAATGTGGTTTTTTGCGGATAGGTTCTGTTAGTAATCCACCTTCGCCATGGCCTATATAGCCGGGAGGGGAGCCTAGCAATCGTGATATCGTATGAGATTCTAAATATTCCGACATATCAATTCTGACCATTGCATCTTTGTCTCCAAACAAAAACTCCGCCAAACATTTTGCCAGCTCTGTTTTTCCAACGCCGGAAGGGCCAAGAAATATAAATGATCCTATAGGCCTGTTTGGATTTTTAAGTCCTGTCCGAGCTCTTCGTATGGATTTTGAAATAGTTGTTATTGCCTCTTTTTGGCCTACGACTTTTTGAGATAATTCTTCTTCCATCATTAGCAGCCTTTTTGTTTCTTCGGAAGTTAATTGGGTAATAGGAAATCCTGTCCATGCGGAGACAACTTCTGCTATAGCTTCGGAATCTACAATTGGCAGTTCATCATAAGATACTCCAACAACTTTTTTTGATGCTTCTTCATACTTATTTTTTAGTTGCATCTCTTCATCTCTTAACTTAGCAGCTATTTCAAAGTCCTGATTTTGTATGGCAGCCTCTTTTTTTGTTTTCATCTCTTCTAATTTTTTGTTGAGTTCTAAAAGTTCGGGAGGCGCAATGTTTGATTTGAGCATTATTTTTGAGGCGGCTTCATCCATTAAATCTATTGCTTTGTCAGGAAGTTTTCTGTCGGCGATATAACGATCCGAAAGCCTTGCAGCAGAAACAAGAGCATCGTTTGTAATTCTTACTTTATGGAAATCCTCATAACGGCTTCTTAAACCTTTTAAAATTTCAATTGTGTCTACAACCTTTGGCTCGTCAACAATTACTGACTGGAATCTTCTTTCCAATGCGGGATCAGATTCTATTTTTTTCCTGTATTCATTTAGCGTTGTTGCTCCAATTACATGAATCTCTCCGCGCGCAAGGGAAGGTTTTAGTATGTTTGCCGCATCCATGGCCCCTTCTGCGGCCCCTGCTCCTATTAGAGTGTGAAGTTCGTCTATAAAAAGGATTATTTTCCCTGACTTTATTATTTCTGTCATTATCTTTTTTAGTCTTTCTTCAAATTCTCCTCTGTATCTTGTCCCCGACACCAAAAGACCAAGATCTAAAGAGATAATTCTTTTGTTTAGTAGGGGGCTTGGAATGTCTGCCGCAATAATTCTTTGGGCTAGTCCCTCAACAATGGCTGTCTTTCCAACTCCCGCTTCTCCTAAAAGTACAGGATTATTTTTCTTGCGGCGAGATAAAATCTGGATTACTCTTTCTATCTCTTTGTGCCTGCCTATGACAGGGTCAAGTTTTGATTCTCTGGCAAGTTTTGTTAAATCCCTACTAAAACTGTCGAGAAACGGAGTATCACTCCTTTTGGGGAATTGTTTGTGTTGGGTAGTCTGTTGAGTCATGTATGAAATCAGGCTCTGTTTTGCCTGTTGTTCAGTTATGTTATATTTCTTAAACAATTCGGCTGTTATCCCTGATTCTATTCTTAACAAGGCAAGAAATAAATGCTCTGCGCCAATATAATTATGTCCCAGGGTTCTTGCTTCTTCCCATGATATTTCTATTACTTTTTTTACATTGTTTGAAAATGGAATTTCTTGTTTTTGTATGGTAATTTCCGACGGCAGATTTTTTTCTAAGATTGTCCTTAGTTCTTCGGCATAAAGGCCTAAAGCTTCAAATGTTTTAATTATTATAGATTCTTTTTCTCTTATCATTCCAAGTAAAAGATGTTCTACTCTAACTTCGGAAGCTTTCATCTTTTTTGCCTCTTCTTGGGCCGACATTATTATGCGAATTGCATGTTCAGAAAACCTTTCAAACATATAAAAAATTATAACATTTGTGCAAGTTTTAAGCAATTAACCCCGATATTTTATATTGAAAGCGCAATATATTTTAAAGGAACTTTTATGTGGGAAACTAGAGGGGATAAAAGCATGCATATAGATTTTAATAGTTCTTTGCCGCGCTTTTCTAAGACAGGATTGTCTTCCGTGTGGATGATTGGTGAAAACATAGAACATGATGTAAGTAAAGGTTTTTCTGATCCTTCCCCTTCTATTCGTTTGTCTGAATTTAGGCATTTTCAAGAGGTAGGCAGTTTGCCTCCGGGGTTTTTAAGCTGCGCTACGGAATCTTCTAATTTTCCCCAAATTTCTGAGGTAGCATAATAATAAAAGTTGTCCCTTTTCCAACTGTGCTTTTTACTTTAATTGAGCCTTTATGTTCCTCTATAATCCTTAACGTTATCGGCAAACCCATTCCGGTCCCTTTAACCTTTGTTGTGAAAAACGGATCAAACAATGATTTTAGGTGTTCTTCGTCTATTCCAGGGCCTGTGTCTGAAATTTCAACAAAAATTGCTTTTATAGCTCCCTTTTCGAGAAGAGAGTCTTCCTTGTAATCTGTCTGAACAACTTCCCCTATATCGGTTTTTACAATGAGTTCACCATTTTTATCCATTGCTTGTATAGCATTTAAAATTAAATTGACGAAAGCTTGTGATAATTGTTGTGGATCGCCTGTAATTTCAGGTAGTTCTGTAAACTTTGTGCTGAGGCGGATATTGTTTTTTTTGCATTCACTTTCGAAAAGAGTGAGTATTTCCTCAAGAATTATATTGACATTTACTTTCCCCATTTCTGGTTTACTTGGTCTGCCAAACTTAAGGAGACTTTCTGCTATTTTGTTGATTCTTTCGATTTCCGCGGGAACTATCTGCGCAAATTTCTCTCGGAATTCTTTGTCTTCCCATCTGCTTAGCAATAGCTGAGAAAAGGTTCTAAGCGATACCAGAGGATTTTTTATTTCATGAGCCATTCCCGCGGACATTGTTCCTAACGCGGCTAATTTTTCAGAAAGTATTAAACGATCCTGGCTGTCTTGCAGATAGCGGGTCATTTTATTAAAAGCAAGAGCCAGCTTACCTATTTCATCTGAAGATTCAATATCTATTTTTGCGCTTAAATCTCCGTGGGAGATTGCTTCTGTCCCTTGGGTAAGTTTATGTATGGGACTTTCTATGCTTTGGGCCAGAATCAATCCTGTTATAACGGTTAGAGTTAAACCTATTATTACAAAAATCAAAGAATTTGTTTCTAATTGGCGCATTTCATAAAAGGCATCTTTTAATGGCTCTTCCACTATTAAGGCGCCGCCAAATTTTCTGATTGGAAGAAAAGCCCCTGCCTTAATTTGCCCAAAATCATCTTCTCCCAGTATTCCTGACCCGGATTTTCCGGAAAGAGCTTTTTTTACATATATTATTTCTTTAAAGTTTTGTTTAATAAAAACTCGGGTTTTGTCGGGATGGGCTATGATATTGCCTTGCGAATCTATTACAAAGGCAATTCCCGTTCTTCCGATTTTTTTATTTTCTACAATATTTTGAAGAGCATCATTATCAGGAGTATCAAGAAGCTCTATTTGGTCTCGGATGTTTTTTGCTATTTCGTTATAACTTAAGAAGATTGATTTTTGAAGAGCTTGTTTGCTTAGATTTAATGTTACAAGAGTTGTTATTTCAAAAAGAATAACTATAATAAGCACAAAAATAAAGACTAATTTAAATAATATCCTGCTCCTGAAAAAGCTAAAAGGGCTTTTTGCTAGGGGTGATTTGCTAGGGATTATCTCAGCCAGCGTTAAAAGAATTGTTCCTGAAAGAATTGTAATCCATGAAATCAGTAGATAATAATTGTTTTGTGTTGCAAGATATGCAATTGTCGGCAAAACCGATGAGAAAACTAAAAAAGAACCTAAACATTCGTAGAGCAACAGAGTTTTTTCCGCCCCCTTTTTCTTGAAAGAGAAAAAGAGAGAGACTATTGAAAGCAATAGCCATGTGTTTGACCAGACAGGGCGAAGAAGTGTTGGAATAGAAAAATTTACCATTGGTTCTACTCCTTCAACCCTGTATACAAGGCTTATGGAAGAGGCTCCAACTCTGTAAATCATTGTTAGCGCAGAGATAAAAAATATCCATAGAATAATATTGATCATTTTGGGATTAAATCTAAATTTTATGAATAAAAGTATTAAAAATGCATCGAGGATTAAGTTGTAAGAAATTAATCTCTGGATGAAGATAAGTGAAGATAAAGGGGTCCCCAAATTGTAAAGCATTTGGGAAATAATTATAAGGCATGGGTATATCGCAAAAGAAAAAAGGGCAAGACTTAGAATGAAATCCTTTTTTTGTTTCTGTTCAAAAAATTTTTTACCAAATGCGAAAGAAGTAAAGAGCAATACTCCTACGCTAAAAATCTCAGTAAAAATAGTTATTATTACTATTGTTGGAAGCATTTTTATTTTTATTGTTGAGGTGGAATTACTTCCAAAACAACATATTCTTTCCCTGTCTCCCCTTCATAGTTGACTGCGAATACGATTATTCTTTTTTGGCCTCTTTGCACAATTGATGGGACTACAGTATCTAAATAAAATTTATTATAACCTATCTTTTGCAGATTAACTTTTTCGCCTTGCGCAATTTCTCTTAAATCCGCAAAAACCTCTTTTATCATATCATTTTTATTTGGAGAGATAACTGTAACACTTATTGTGATCTGCGTGTTTTCTCCTGCTTTAATTCTAGGAGGAGTTATTGCAAGGTCTTTAAGCTTTGGGGATCTGTCAACTGTTATGGTTGTTTTTGAAAGAGCAAGCCAGCCTTTTTTGTTTACCGTCTTAACTGTGATTTCTTTGTTTCCCAGGGGTATGTCGGGATTAATATTTGTTTGCATTGTATATATCCCATCGTTGGGGGTTTGATCTCCCCAGAGCCCCGTATCTACTAAAATTGTCTCTTTTAGTCTTCCTATGTTGGTTAGATCTGCTGTGACTCCTTTTATATTGGATAATCCTTCAGGGTCATCAATTGCGGCAGATATTTCTAGAACTGTCCTTCCGTCGGGAGGGACGCTTTTGGGGACAGCTTTGATGTATTTTATAATAGGAATAAGCTTTACTCTGTTGATGGCGCTTATGTCATATCCTTTGCTCCAAGATAATAAACTGCCTATTTTCTCTTTTAAAAACTTAGTTGCTGAAATTATATCAATGGCTTCTCCTTTGGAAAGAACTTCATCGCCAAACGATGTAGTATTTACAACTGTTGAAAGCATAAAGATTATTATAAGTGCATTTTTTAGCTTCATATATTTTTTATTTTTTTTATGATTTTCTCTGCTTCTGTTTTAGTTATAGTTTTTTCAGGATAAAAATAGCCTCCTTCTCCAGACATTATTTTTTTATCAACCAAGGTTATTATATAAGGCGCAAACGGATATGTTGACGGCACATCGGAAAAAAGATTTGAATCTGTTGAATTTGCAAGTGGAATATTAAATGACTTTACAACCCAACTTGCAAACTCTCCTCTGGAAATTGGCTTGTCAAATGCAAATTCTTCTTGAGGAGCAACATCTATTACTCCAATTGTTATCAAAGCTTCAAGCTTTTCTTTTCTGATTTTAAATTGTGTCATCTCTTTTTTTGCGAATTCTTTGGCTTCTTCTGTTTTTGCTGATTTTAAATCGTTTTCTATTTTTCCCTCTTCTGCTATTTTGATTTTTGCTTTTCTTAGGATTTTTAGATCAAGATTTTCTTTCAAATCATTTAGTGAAGCCTCGATAGCTATAAAGTTCTTGCCTATGGATAAGGGCAGGACAACTTCAAATTTGTTGTTTTTGTCAAGAATAATTGGCTGATTATTTATTAGGACTATTGTTCCGTTTTGAGCTTCTCCGCTTACAACTATGTTTTCATTGTAGGTTGTAAATTCTTTTGGAACGGCAAGTTTTATTACAGATGCTTTTTTCCCTTCCGGCTTTATATTATTATCGGAGCTTTTAGGTTTAAATGTCCATGTTTGGGGGTTATATAACATAGAAAACGTATAAGCCCTGGAGCTGCTAAGAAAATCATAATATGAAGCTATATCTAGTCCCCATTCAGGAGTATTAAATCCTATTCCGAAACTGCCGGTGTCGCTTGGCGCTGGCTTTGTTACAATCCCGCATCTAAACGCAAGGTAATTGTTAAAAATCCATTCAAGCCCTATAGTTGTTACACTTTGCGACAGTTGCTGGCTTTGCATATCCGTATTTAAAATGAGTTTATTTTGCTCAGAATTGATAGGACTTTCCGGCCCAATAATTTGAGCGCTGACTCCGCTTTTTAATATTGCAGGGACAGCTCCATATCCTGCGGTGTTCCAGTTTATTACGCCTCCATTGTTGACGTTGCTGCCTTTTGGCATGATGTTTTGGGCCGTTATACCAAAAGAGAGCCATGGGAGGGTTTTTGTAAGTAATCCAGCATCAAGTTCCCACCCCTGTGTTATTTTGTCGATGGTACCGGTAATCTCAAATGTTCCTGTAGTTATTTGTGAAAGGATAGACTTAAAATTAAAGCCTATTCCTATGTTTTCTGAATTTGGAATTTTACTTATAAAAGGAAGAGCGCTCAATTTACTTCCGGCCGAAAAAACAATAACACTGCTCGAAAAATCTCCCGCTGAATTGTTGTCAATTATGAGATTTTTTATATTTGATCTTATATAAGCAATTCCCAATGTTGAGCCAAATCCTGTGGGATATGCTTGCGATACGGATAAATTATTGAAATCTTTTCCATTTAAACTTATCCCTTTTGCCCATGGAAGTCCCCCTGGATTATAAAAAGAAGCATTCGGATCGTTCGCAACTGCGACAAAAGCCCCCCCCATACTTAAAGGCCTACTACCTAAATTTGTATCAAATACTTGATCTCCAAGCTCTAGTAAGGTTAAACAATTTGCAGTTGCTCCTAAAAATAGAGTAATTATAATAGTAAGAAATATTTTTTTCATTCTGTGGCTAATACCTTTATCCCTTTATCCCCTTTCCATCCAAATCTGTTTACAGCTGTTATTTTTATGTTTTTTTCTCCTGTCCCCTCTGATGATCCTTGAAACTTTAGGGTGTATTCTCCGTCTCCTTTAACTTTATCACCATTTGTTGCATCATCATACATCTTTGCATCTGCCTCGTTCCCAAAATCTGAAAGGTCCGCTTTAACATATAAAATATCATCTAAATTATACGCTGGATCTATCTTTGCATTAATTGTTAACAGGTAATCAGTATTAATCGTAATAAATTTGGGAATTATTTCTACAGAACTTATTTCCGGGGCTATATTAATTTTGCAAAGTTTATCGTCTGTATATCCTGAACTAAAATCATATAACTCATTTTTTTGTGTTTTTACTCCTTTTAGGCGAGAGAGTAGAGCTGCTGTTTCTGCATGTGTTATATCCCTGTCGGGTTCAAACATGGGGATTTCATATGAAACCCCTTTTATTAAACCCAGAGATTTTGCCAGTTGAAGTTGGTTAAATAGGGGATGTGTTTTTGGTACGTCTCTAAAAAAACCGATGGAAACAACCTCTTTGATTGAGGGTTCTTCTGATTTTAAGGCGGAAACCGCAGCTTCAACCCTGCTTATGTTGTAATCTAGATTGAAATTATCATCTGAATAGCCCTTCATATAACCCGCCTTTATAACTGCTTCAATATAAGGAGCTCTCCAATGTTCTTTGGGTACATCTTTGAAAGGATCATTTGTGAGTTCCTGTATTTTTAAGTTTTGAGCCTTGCATAGCCAAGTAGCAAACTCTCCTTTTGTAGTACTGTCATTAAAATAATAATTGCCGTCAGGATGTCCTTCTATTATTCCTAAAGTATTAAGAGTGTCCGACTCTTCTTTTGCCCAAGAAGGCCTTTTGGTGTAAATATTTATTGAGTCGGGGAATGATACCATGCGTAAGACCCTGAATGACCCTATGTTTTTTATTTTTATGAGATTTTTTCCTGGAGAGAGTATAATTTCATAACTGAAAGAGTTGTTTTTTTCTTTGACAAGAGCGTTGTTTACTTTAATTTCTTGTCCTTTTTGCGCTTCTTCTTTTATTTCTAGAATGTTCTTATAAACTATGAACTTATCTTTAAAATCAGAAGGCTGTATTGTGTCAGCCACAAGGTTTTTGCAAAATACTGCCGTAAAAAAAATAATCAATAGGAATGAACCCCGATTATTCATAGACGAACAAAATTCTAGCAGAGTGTTGAAAATTTTCCCAGGAATGAACCCCGATTTCCTAATCGGGGTGAATAATCGGGGTGAAATCTTTTTTTGCATTTAAAGGCTATTTTAACAAGGGGAAAGATTGTTTGCAAGAGAATCATTCTGTGGTAATATTATTGCCGATGAATCTTAAGTCTTTAGAAATTAAAGGGTTTAAAACATTTGCTGATGGAGAAGAGATTATATTTGACTCAGGGACCGGCATTACAGCTATTGTGGGGCCTAACGGATGCGGAAAAAGTAATATCGTAGATGCATTTCGTTTTGTATTGGGAGAAACAAATATTCGCGGTCTTAGAGTTAATTCTGTTCCCGAGGTGATTTTTGCGGGGACTGAAACCAAAAAAGCACTTTCTATGGCCGAGGTCTCTTTGGTTTTTGATAATTCCGATAGATCTTTGCCGGTTGATTATAATGAAGTTTGCGTAAAAAGAAGAACTTTTCGTGATGGAGAAAGCAAGTTTTTAATCAATGGACAATCTTGTCGCTTAAAAGATCTAAGAGATTTGTTTTTAGACACGGGATTAAGCACGGAATCATTGGCTATTATCAGCCAAGGGAAAGTGGATGCTATTTTATCTTCTAAGCCCGAGGACCGGCGTGCTGTTTTTGAAGAGGTTGCGGGGATTAACAAATATAGATTTCGTAAAACCGAAGCGGAAAGAAAATTAATATTGTCTGAACAAAACTTGCTTAGGATTTCGGATTTGAAAGTTGAAATAGGGGAGCAGCTTATATCTCTTGAATTACAAGCAAAAGCTGCAAGAGAATATAAGGAAATTCAAGGGGAATTGCGTTTGTTGGAGCTGTCCGCTTTTAATAAACAGGCCAAACAACTGTTGCAGAAGCAAGAGAGTGTAACTAAGGAACTTGAAGCTTTGCGTAAACTTTTAACTCAAAAAGAAGAAGAACTCCGTAAATTAAAAGAGGAAAGGGTTCATAAACAAAAGGATTTGCAGTTATGTGAAACAGAATTAAATGATGTTTTCCAAAGATTGGAAAATGTAAAAGATGAAATAGAAAAAGAGAGAGGGAATTTAATCATAGAAAAAGAGAGGCATCTTTTTGAGGAAAAAAACAAGGTCAGGGACATAAAAGAAGAAGAGAGGTTTTTGGCTTTTGAAATAAAAAAGGTAAATGACGTTTTAAATTCTTTAAGTGAAAAAAGAAAAGAAATTCAAAACAAAAGCAAAAATTCTTCATCTATGAATTTGGAGGAGTTTGGAGATTTTAAAGAAGTTATACGCCTTACGGTTGATACTTCTCAAAAACTTAAGGCGATACTTGTTTCCTGTTTTGGAAAAGCTTGGGATGGATTAAAAGAAGATGTCTCTATAGAACGCTTTAGAGAATTGCTAGAAAGGGAGTTTAATATAATAGAAGCGGAGATTGCCACTCGCCAAAAAGAGCTAAAAGAAAAACAGGAAAAGTTAACTTGTTTAAGGGATGATTTAATAAAAGCAGAAAAGAGGCTTGATGAAATTATAAGGCAAACAGAAGATTTTGAAAAAATGCCTATTAGTGAAATTGTATCTAAGCTCCAAAAAGAAAAAGAGCTTTTTGAGCAAAAAAAGGATGTTTTAAAAAATCAAAAAGACAAGCTCTTAAAAGATATTCAATCCATAGATAGTACGGCATTTGATGATATCACTTCTGACGGACAAAGCTCCGAATTGTTGAGAAAAGAGATTTCTTTGACAAAGATAAATAGCGAACTTGCCCAAATAGAGACTTATATTCAAGCGGAATATGCTATTTTATTTTCTGATTTATTGGCTTTTGACGGGGATGTCGGCAATGTGAATAGGAGCAAAAAAGAGATAGACTTGCTTAAGGAAAGACTTAGGGCGTTAGAGCCTGTAAACCTTCTTGCCATAGATGAGTATGAAAAGTGCAAAGACAGGCATGTTTTTATTGAGTCCCAGCATCAGGATATATTATCGGCTAGAGAGAATTTAATGACTCTTATTTCTGAACTTGATGTTAAAGCTAGGCAGGATTTTCAAAAAGCCATGGAGGTTATCGCAAACAATTTTTCGCTGGTATTTTCTGAATTGTTTAAGGGGGGAGAGGCTAAAATTGTTCTGGAAGGAGAAAAAGATACGTTAAATGCAGGGATTGAAATTTCCGTTAGGCCCAATGGGCGTAAATGGCTAAATCTTTCCTTGCTTTCCGGAGGAGAAAGGTCTTTAACTGCCATAGCCCTTCTTTTTGCAATATTAAAAACATCTCCAAGTCCTCTTTGTATTTTGGATGAAGTGGATGCCGCTCTTGATGATTCTAATATAGTTAGGTTTACTTCTTATTTAAAAAATTTTTCAGAGACATCGCAAATGTTGGTTATTACCCATAGTAAACGTACTATGGCCGTTGCGGATTATATATATGGCATAACCATGGAAGAACCTGGAGTTTCAAGAGTTATTTCTATGAAGCTAGATAAAGTTGATTGATTTTTAGATTTTGAATGATCAGCAGATAAGGGCAAATGACAATTGATAAAGAAAAAAAAAATAAATTTTGCGTGCCTAAATCCCGATTTTTGTTTTTTTTGGGAGTGGGTATTGTAGGGTTTATTTTTTTTGTTAGTTTTATTTGGGCTGAACAAGTTTCTCCTTCCGCTAATTATCCTAAAACTTTATGGAAAGAAGGGGGAGTTATTGTTAATGATTCTCCTGGAAACACCATTCAAAGAAATGTAAAGATTATAAAATCCGGTATTTCCGATTATATTTTAGTTTTTGAGGATCTCCGTGATGGAAATGCCGATTTATACATGCAAAAGATAAGTGAGGACGGGAGCAGATTGTGGGGGATTACGGCTTTTCCTCTAATAAAATTTAAAAATGATCAGATTTTTCCTCAGATAATTTCGGATAATGCAGGTGGGGTTTTTATTGTTTGGCAGGATGATAGAAATGGAGATTTTGATATTTATTTGCAGAGGGTAAGCGCGAATGGCACTTTATTATATGCCAAAACCGGAGTTCCTGTTTGTGCCGCAAGGGGGGGGCAGATTTTTCCAAAAATTATTTCAGATGGGGAAGATGGAGTTATTATAACGTGGTTTGATTATAGATCAGGGGAAGAAGATATATATGCCCAAAAGGTAGATTCAAAGGGTCGTTCTCTTTGGATGTTAAACGGTGTTCTTGTTTGCAACGAGAAAGCAACTCAATGGTATCCGGAAATTGCGGGGGATGGAAAAGGAGGAGCTTTTTTAGCATGGGCAGATAGAAGATCGGGGGATTTTGATGTTTATGCTCAACATGTTGATATGGAAGGGAAAAATACATGGCCTGCATCTGGCATCGCAGTCTGTAAAATCGGCGGGAATCAGGAAAACCCCAAAATTGTGAAAGATAAAAATGGCGGTGTTTTTATTACTTGGCTTGATAAAAGGTCTGGCGATGCTGGTGTTTTTATTCAAAATTTAGACATTAACGCAAAAAGCCTTTTTGAAAAAAACGGATTGAAAGTTGCTGACACATTTTCTAATCCGACCCCTCCTGAAATTGTTTCAGATAAAGATGGGGGATGTACTCTTGTATGGAGCGATCCTCATGCAGGGGATTCTGATGTATACATGCAAAGAGTTTCATCACATGGCGTTTTGTTATGGGGAGGAGATGCAAGGCCTGTTGTAAGCAAGAGAGGCATTCAATCTAATCCTAAGATATATGGAACATCGCCATTTTATGTTGTTTGGGAAGAGGGGGTGGGGAGACAAAGAAGGCTTTATCTCCAGAAAGTGACAGACGATGCGCTTTTAATTTTTGACAAAGAAGGAGTTCTTATATCTGACTTTCAACATGACGCAATAGAATCTGATCTTGCCCTTGGGAGTAGAGAGGATGCAATTGTCTGTTTTCAGGATGATAAAGATGGAAATTTTGATATTTATGCTCAAAGAATTTCAAAGGGAGGTGGGCGTGTTTGGGGAGATTTGGGGAAAGTAATTAATAATGTGATGGGATCTGTTGTTCAAAAAAACTTTCAGGCGACTCTAGATGATGATGGCTCTTTCTATTTTGCTTTTGAAGACAAACGTTTTGGGAATTTAAATGTTTATGCCCAAAAATTAAGTTCTCAAGGTTTTTTACTTTGGGGAGATAAGGCTGTTGCTGCTTCACGTCAAGATTTTGAACAGACAAATCCTGAAGTTGCGGCAGATGGTAAAGGAGGCGTATATGTTGTATGGGAGGATGAAAGAAAACTTTCAGGCACAAAAATTTATCTACAGCATTTTGATCAAGAAGGAGAAGCTCTCTTCCCCGGGGGGATAGAACTCACCCCTAAACGTATTTCTTCCAGGCAGACAAAACCAAAAATTGTCTCTTTTGAGGGAGGAGGGGCTGTAGTTGTTTTTATAAATGAAGATACTACTTCAGGCAAGTTTGATATCGGCACTCAGAGAATTGATTCAAAAGGGACTCTGTTGTGGGGGGGAGGAGGCAAACTGGTTTCTTTTTCTATAGGAAGACAGGACTCTCCCTTGATAATGCCTGTCTCCCTTTTTACTGTTTGGATTGATTACTCAAAGGGTGAAAAAAATTCTGATATACGCGCCCAAAAACTTGATTTATCAGGCAATATTGTTTTTCAGGATGACGGAATTCCTGTGTGTGAAGCCCCTGATCTGCAAAAAGATTTGACGATGGCTGCTGATAATCTTGGGGTTATTGTTGGATGGACGGATAAAGGTAGTGGTAATTTTGATGTCTACGCTCAAAAAATAGATATAAAAGGAAAAAATTTATGGATTAAAGACGGTGTTCCTGTATGTCAGGTAGGACGTACTCAGCAACGACCGAAAGTTATTTCTTTGAGGGGAGGAGAGTCTTTTTTTGTATGGGAAGATTTCCGTTTTGGAAATTGGGATATTTTTGGGCAGGAAATTGAACGGGACGGCAGGATAAAAGAAGATAAAGACAATAAAGACGGAATAGATATTTGTTCTGCTCCCGGGACGCAGTATTCTCCTTCTATTATAAACCTTGATGATGACAAAATAATAGCTTGGGAGGATTATAGGAGTGGTGCGAATTATAACATTTATTTGCAAGCTTTAAATAAATCAAATGTTACAATCTTCCCAAAAAACGGGGTGAAAATAAAGGAGACTGCGGGAGGCGCCCGCGCTCCCAAGCTTTTACCTACAGGAAAGAGGGAATTTCTTTTGGTATGGGAAGACCTTTCTGATGGAGGAAGATCAATCGCCGCCCAAAAATTTAGATTTTAAACTATTTCTTTTAAAACTAAGCTGCTTTTTTTAGTTCGTTAGCTTTATTTGTGTTTTCCCATGGAAGAGAAAGTTCAGGCCTTCCAAAGTGACCATAGGAAGCCACAGGTTTATACAAAGGTCTTCTTAAGTCAAGATTTTTAATTATTAATCCTGGCCTTAAGTCAAAATGTTCATCTATAAGTTGTGCTATTTTTAGTTCTGAGAGTTTGCCTGTGCCAAAAGTATCTACCATGATTGATAGTGGCCTTGCAACTCCTATTGCATAGGCAAGTTGGACTTCACACTTATCAGCCAGGCCCGATGCTACAACATTTTTTGCTACCCATCTTGCCGCATATGTTCCCGATCTATCAACTTTGGTTGGGTCCTTTCCGCTAAACGCTCCTCCGCCGTGTCTTGCATAACCTCCATAAGTGTCAACTATAATTTTTCTTCCTGTAACACCTGTATCGCCCTGAGGTCCTCCTATTACAAACCGACCTGTCGGGTTAACAAAATATTTTATTTTATCATCGACTAATTCCTGAGGAAGAATAGGAAGGATGACCCTTTCTATAATGTCTTCTCTTATTTGTTCAGGTTTTACTTCAGGGGCATGTTGTGCTGCTATTAAAACTGTGTCAAGTCTTATTGGTCTTCCGTCTTCATATTCAACGGTTACTTGTGATTTTCCGTCAGGTCTAAGGTATGATAATTCACCGGTTTTTCTAACTTCGGCTAATTTTTTGGCCAGTCTTTGAGCCAAAGTTATTGGAAGAGGCATTAGTTCTTCTGTTTCATTGCACGCATAACCGAACATTAGGCCTTGATCTCCTGCTCCCAACCCCTCCAGATCTTCTCTTATTACCTCTCCGCCGCGGATTTCCAAAGCTTTGTCTACCCCTCTGGCGATATCCTTGCTTTGTTCTTTGATAGAGACCAATACACCACAAGTTTCGTAGTCAAACCCGTATTTTGCTCGAGTGTATCCTATCTCTTTTATTGTATTTCTGACTAATTTTGGAATATCGACATAACAGCCGGTAGTTACTTCCCCTGCCACTACACACAGACCATTGGTGACAAGCGCTTCAACCGCAACGCGTCCCATAGGATCCTTTTCCATTATTTCATCTAGGATAGAATCGGAGATTTGATCGCAGACTTTATCGGGGTGCCCTTCAGTAACAGACTCAGACGTAAAAAGATACTTTTTTCCCATTTTTATCATGCCTCCCTTATAATAAGCGGACCAGCAATTTTAAATGCGACTTTTTTATTTTCTCATAATATTAAATAATTTGCAAGTTTAATGGGTTGTTGTGCGATAAAAGATATAGGGAGGGGTGTATCTTGCCGATAGATCCGATCAATCCAAATCAGCCGGGCGCTTACAATGTAGGAAGATTAGGAACTTCTATTCCCTACAATCAGCTTGGTATCCAGGGGATAAATACCAGACCGGTTATTATTCCTGAAGGGATAATTTTACGCAAAAAGATAGCAAAAGAGTTTGGGGTTGAGGTTGTCGATTCTGATGTTAAATTTTCATCTGTTGAAGTTGCTATAATTGGTGAAACTCTAGAGGAAATTCAGAAGAAAAAGCGCCAGCATTTGATGGGAGTTAAACAGATTATAAAAAATCGTGAGCATCGTATTCGTTTGCTTTCTGGATTGCGGATTGATGCAGGAGGCGCGTATGATGCGGATAGTAAGCGGATTTATGTTTTTGATAACGTCACGCCAGAAGGGATTCCGGAAGTTTTGGTCCATGAAATAGGTCACGCCGTTTCTCATTTTAATCTGGAATTTGCAGAATTTATGGAGTTTGTAAAAGATGCTGGGTACAACATGACAGAATTTCGCAAGTTTTTTATTCCGGGGAATAAATTTCATCAAATAGGATTAAAACCTGTTGAAATTGACAAAGAAGACTGGGAATCTGTTGTTGATCGTTTCAGCATGAAGTCTTTAACCAGAAATAGTGATATTTTTGGCGAAATAATTTTAAAGCTTAATCATAAGAAAAAGCATCCTATGGACGAGAATCCATTAGAGGCTTTTGCCTGGGCTTATGAGTGGTATGTTAATAAAAATCCTGAATTTAAAGAGTTGGCTTCTAGGGCAGCAAAAGCGGGTGATTACACTTTTTTTAACAGATACTCTTTTATGGATAAAGAGATTTTTAGTGAGTTCTAAAAATATATCCTTTAGGCTCAAGAGCATAGAGAAGCGTTTGTGGAATTTTTCAGACTGGGATATCTTCCTCTAAATGCTGAAGCATCAATTTCTCGGCTTTTCGCATCCACTGTCGCAGAATTAAGGTTTCAGTTGACATAGGATCGACTAGTATGGTATAGGCGCCGATAATATTGCCTCCCAATATATCCATAAATAATTGGTCTCCTATTACTGCGACCTCTTTTGGCATAAGCTCCATTTTTTTGCAGGCTGAATTAAAAGCAAAAGGAAACGGTTTCATCGAAAAAGTAGAATATGGAGCGCCTAATATTTTACCGACATGTTCTACTCTGTCTTTGGAAAAGTTGTTTGATAGTAAAAATATGGAAAACCCTAAATCTTTTAATCTTTCAATAAAAGTAAGAAGAACATGGGATATTTCAATCATCTGCCTCGGCAAAAGAGTATCGTCTATATCAAGAATCAACCCTTTTATCCCTTTCTCTTTTAGCGCCTTGAAATCCACCTGATAAATAGATTCCAAATGTTCTTTTGGTCTTAATTTTTCTATTATGTTTTTCAATGATTAAAGTTTTTTGCCCTTTTTGAGATTAAATCTTTTAATTAACCTGTCAAAATCTTTTATAAAGTCAGGCGATACATGCATATGTATTATAGCTGTATCGTTTTTTGGCGGTTCCGGCGTTCTTAAAGATAGCATCCCCTGATATGCCTCGAAAAAAGGGGCCCAAAAGAATACTTCTTTTTTAGGGACTTTAATGAAATAATTTCTACAATCTTTCATTACAATTTTTCTATGTAAAATAGAGGGATTATTGGTAAATCGTTCGAGAGTCTTTTATTGATCTCTTGTATTTTCTTTAATTGTTCTTCTTTCATGGAACTGTCAATTTGAGCAAGCTGATCTAAAAGGTTGTCAATATTTATATTACTATAGAAGGTAAAATTAGCGTCTCCTTTCGAATAAAAAAGAGGTCTAAGGAGTGCTTCTGTTTCAGTTTTCCCCGTATTTTTAGGATGACAATTTACTGTGTCGGGAGTAAAACCATTTTTTATTGCATCATCATAAGAAGAGAATAAAACTTGTTTATCTTCAAGCGGAACTTTTTCACAATCCATTAGATGAAAAATTTTAGAGCTTGTATCTCCTATAAAAATCGATAAAAATGGATTTGCTTTATATCCCATAAGGAACATATGATATTTCCCTGAGGATAATTCACTTACCCATGTTTCAGGCTCCGCATATTTTACCTCTACAAGTTTTATCCCTATGCCTATACTTGATAAATCTTTTTTAATAGCTTTTGCTATCTTTTGAGTAATATCTCCATCTGTATGCAAGAGCTCTAAATTTTTAAGCCTTTTATCGTTCATAGAAAACCCCAAAGATTTTAAGGTTTCTTTTGCTGTTTTTAGATCATAATCTAAATTTAATGATTTGTAGGATCCAAGCATATCGGGCGGAATAATGCTGTTTGGCATCACTTCTGATTTAACAATTTCTTTTGAAATCTTTTTTCTGTTTATTGACTGAAATATTATTTCTCTTATTTTCTGATTGCTTAATAAATCTTTATGGACATTAAATCCAAGAAACCAGATGCCGTCATATTCTGTTGCTAATGCAGAGGTTTTAAAAAGGGTTAAAGATAAAAGGAATACAATAATAATTAAAAATATCTTTTTAAACCCAAAATTCCAAACCTGCCAATAATCTGACATTTTATTATTCCTCTCTCTCTTCTTCAAAAAAATCATTCCCTTTGGCATCATAGGCGACGATTAATGGAAAGTCTTTTACTTCAAGCTTTAATACTGCTTCAGGTCCAAGCTCAGGGAAAGCAATAAGTTCAGAGTTCTTTATGCATTTTCCAAGAAGGGCTGCAACTCCCCCTGTCGCTATAAAATAGACTGCTTTATACTGCTTTAGCAGTTTTTTAATGTTTTGATCTCTTGGCCCTTTACCAATCATACCTTTTAGTCCGTTTTTTAGCAATGGTTCAACAAAAGAATCCATTCTGCTTGCTGTTGTAGGACCAATTGACCCTACAATCTTTCCATTTTTCCCTGGGGTGGGTCCCGCGTAAAAAATTATCTGATTATTTAAATCAAAAGGGAGTTTTTTCCCTTTGATAATTAATTCCACGAGTTTTTTATGGGCTTGATCTCTTGCTGTATAAAGGGTTCCGCTAACTAAAACACGATCTCCATTTTTTAGAGATGAGATGATCTTGTTATTTAGGGGAAGCACAAGTTTTTGTCCCCTTGAGTTTTTCATATTGTTGCCTCTTTATGCCTGTGGGAGTGGCATTGCAGATTTATTGCAAGAGGTAGGCTTGCAATATGGCATGGAGCTGTTTCTATGTGAATGGCGAGCGCCGTTGTTTCCCCTCCGACCCCCATAGGTCCGACATTTGTTCCATTTATCTTTTTTAATAGAATCTTTTCTATCTTTGCGATTTTTTTGTCCTTGTTAAAGCTTTCTATAGGCCTAAGTAAAGCTTTTTTTGCAAGTGTTGCTACATTGTCAAAAGTGCCGCCAAGTCCTATTCCTATTATTAGTGGAGGACATGCTTTTGTTCCGTTTTCTTTCACGTGGGTTACTATTGCGTCTATGATATCTTCTTCCGATGATGTCGGGAGGAGCATCTTCAAAAGGCTTGCGTTTTCAGCCCCACCACCTTTTGGGAGGACAGTTATTTTGATTTTGTCTCCAGGGATAATATTCATGTGAAGATTGACAGGCGCGTTATCTTTAGTGTTTTCTCGTGTAAGAGGGTGTCCCACGATCGATTTTCTGAGATTTTTATATGCCTCAACTGCTCCATCATTTATTGCCTTGTAAAAATCTCCTGTTATATGTACATCCTGGCCAATTTCTATGAAAATTGTCGCTGTCCCTGTATCTTGGCAGAGCGGCATTTTTTCTTCTCTTGCTATGTTTATATTGTCTATTAATTCTTTTAATATGTTTTTTTCCAGTTTTGAGAGATTGCTTTTTTTATAAGATTTTTTCATTGCAGACTCAACCTCTTTTGGCAGATCATAAGCGGCTTCTTTAAGAAGTGTGGTAATAGTCTCTTTTATTTTTAAAGAATTAATTTTTCGCATAATTTTTTTACCGCATCTGCAGAAGAGACTAAAGCTTTTTGTTCATTTGGAGTTAATTTTAGCTCTATTATCTCTTCAACGCCATTTTTGCCGAGCTTTGCTGGTACTCCGACATACACGTCTTTTAAACCATATTCACCGTTCAGGTATGCGCATGTCCCTACGATTTTTTTGCTGTTTGTAACAATGGCCTCTGCCATGAAGGCGGCCGAGCTTCCGGGGGCGTAATAAGCGGATCCTGTTTTTAAATGTTTTACAATTTCAGCCCCGCCATTTTTGGTCCTTTCAACAATATTTTCTATTTGTTCAGACGTCATCTTTTCTGTTATGTTTTTTTTATTTATTGTTGACAATCTAGGAATTGGAACCATTAAGTCTCCGTGGCTTCCCATAACTTCTGCGTATATATCGTTTACAGAAGTTCCTGTCATTTCTGAGATAAAATACTGCATTCTTGCGGAATCGAGTACAGGGGCCATTCCGATTACCTTATTTGACGGAAGGCCTGAAACTTTATACGCAAGGTATGTCATGGCATCCAGAGGGTTTGTTACAATTATCAAAATTGTATTTGGCGATTGTTCCACGATGTTTTTTATAATTGAGGAGAGTATTTCTGAATTTTTGGCGATCAGATCATCTCGTGACATCCCTGGTTTTCGCGCTAATCCCGCGGTGATTACAACTACATCGGAATTTTGGGTGTCTTTATAATCATTTGTTCCTTTAATTTTGACATTAAATCCTTCAACCGCTCCTGCCTGCATCATGTCGAGAGCTTTTCCTTGAGGTAAACCCTCTAGGATATCGATTAAGACCAAATTTCCATGTCCCATCTGCGCCAATCGATATACGCATTGAGCTCCGACATTTCCTGCTCCGACGACTGTTATTTTTTGCATAGAATTATTTTAGCATATTTTTTAACACAGCAGCATCAGAAATAATATTTGGGAAACGTCCAAAGTGTTTTTGCTAATAATTGGGGTTTATTATCCTCTGACGTCTCTTATGACATAAACAACCCCGATTGTAATGCCGAAAGAATCACGAATTTTATTGGCGTTTATTATGGAAGGGATCTTTTCTCCCTGAGGGTCTATTAACTCCGCCTCAAATCTTTGGATCTCCATATTTTTTTCTGCAACTTCGCAGAAGAGTTGATTGTATTTATTTACATCTTTAAATAACTTGCATATCGGTTTTCCTATTATCTGTTCCTTGGGAACATGAAAAAATTTTTGTGCTTCTTTGTTTAAAGATAACACCCTTCCTTCCAGATCGGTAATCATAAGTGAGTCTGGCATGGTTTCAATAATTGTTTCTGCGGCAAAGCCTGGAGACACTGTAAATAAATTGTATTTTCTCATTGCGATGAAAACAAACAACCCCATAAGAGCAACTGAAAATACAACGGTTGGGGGGAATATTCTTGTGCCATAAATAAGTGGGATTATTTGGTCGGTGATACTTGCTAGCAAAAGCGATAACATTGCGCCCATTGCTATAATTTCAGATTGTTTTTGTATTATTGGATGATGACAGACTCTTCTTGCGCAGCTTACAAAAAGATAACAGGCAAGTAAAACATAAGCTAGAGAATATATTGTAAAAATCCAGTACAGAGGAGAGGGTTGACTTACTATTCCTATATCTCTTATTTCGTAGTATGAGTACATTAAATTTGTAAAGAGGAATAAGCTGCTTACGATAATGGCAGGCAGATATAAAATTATATAAGTTATTCTGTTGCTTAACCAAGAGTATCTTCTGGTAAAGATCATGGCGAATTGTACAAACATGGCAAGCATAAAAGACAAGAAAATGATGCTTATCCTGTTTATCCCTCTTGCTATTTCCAGTGTGAAAGCAATCCTCATGGAATATTCAAAAATCGCAGCAAAGAATCCCACAAGAGAAAGACGGGCATAAAACCTGGCTGCCTTATCGTCATGATATCTGCTAAATATATAGAAAGACATTAATAATATAAAGAGTGAGGCCATTAATTCAAAGTATGAATAGAAAATTGCCATTTCAAAATGAAATTATAGTATAGATTATCTTGTTAATCAAATTTAAATTCACCCCGATTAGGATAATCGGGGTGAATAATCGGAGTTAATTGTCTTGGTCGATTTTAAGGCCTAATTCATTAATCATTTGAAGGTCTTTCTCAGGGGATCGCCCTTTTGTAGTTAAGTAATTACCGATTAAGGTGACGTTGGCTCCCGCGATAAACATGAGGGGCTGAAGAGATCGTAGCGCTTTCTCCCTTCCGCCAAAAACCCCTATATCAGCCTTTGGGAGAAGAAATCTGTAAGTAGCTATAAGCCTTAGTACTTCAAAGGGTTTAATTGGCTTGTAATTTTTTGCGGCAGGCGTCCCCTTTATCGGATTTAATATGTTTATTGGAACAGATTCAACCTCTAATTCTCTTAAAGTGAAGGCAAGCTCAAGTCTTTGTTCCAAAGACTCTCCCAATCCGAATATTCCACCAGAACAGATTTCTAATCCCGCCTTTTTGGCCTCTTTTATCGTGTCCAACCTTTCTTTATAACTGTGTGTTGTACATATGTTGCCGAAGAAACTTTCCGCTGTCTCCAAATTATGATGCAGACGTTTCAATCCTTTTGCCTTTAATTCTTCAATTTGCTTTTTTGACAGAGTTCCCATTGATACGCAACGATTGAGGCTTGTTTTTTTGCTTATATTTTTTATTGCTGTTCCAATAGTTGCCAATTCATCTTTTTTTATAATTGATTTGCCCGAAGTTACAATGCTAAAACAGGTGGCCATCATCTCTTCTTCCGATTTTTTCGCTGCAGAGAAAATCTTCTTATCTGACATTAATGGATAGATATCGGAATTTGCTTTATGATGAGCCGATTGGGCGCAGAAGGAACAGTTTTCGGTACACTTGCCCGACTTTGCGTTGACTATTGCACAGAGTTTTACTTTATTCCCTTTAAAAGCTCTCTTGATATGGTTTGCTGCGGATAGAAATTCAAAAGTATCGTCATCGGAAGTTTTTAGCAATTGCATAGCTTCATCAAATGAGAGTTTTTTTCCTTTAATCGCCTGTTTTGCGAGAGCTTTGTAATTCATATTCACCCCAATTAGGACAATCGGGATTAAATTATACCATGTCTGATATAATTAAATATATGATGACACTAATGTTCATTCATGGCTTTGCTACAGGCCCTTCTATTTGGGATGGTCAAATAAAAGAATTTTTAAAAGATTTTAATGTAACGACAGATTCCGAAAAAATTACCGATTTAGATAATGTTGTTATTGTTGCATGGTCGATGGGAGGGTGGAAAGCCTTTAAGCTTTATAGCGAATATCCCCAGAAAATAAAAGGACTTGTATTGGTCTCCTCGTTTGCAAAATATTTGAAGAGCGATGATTATCCATATGGAATAAATCCTGCTCTTTTAAGAAAACTAGAAAAAAAGTTTATGGTTGACTATAAAGAGGGGATGAAGTATTTTTACCGGCTAGTTTTTGGAAATGCTGATTATGATTATCTAATTGATAAAATCCCTCCGCACAAAAAAGAAGATATTGTTTTATGGTTTGAGCGCTTAAAAAAAGAAGACTTTAGAGCATTTTTGCCGGAGGTTAAAGTCCCTACACTTTTGATCCATGGGGATCACGATCAAGTTGTTCCTGTTGAGGCTTCGAAATATATGAACACTAAAATTGTATCGTCGGAGCTTGAAATTTTTAATGGGGGAGGGCATGCTCTTTTTATTGCGGAAATTGACAAGTTTAATTTAATAGCAAGAAACTTTATCAGGCAATTTTCTTTTCCCTAATTAGTCATTATTGTTTTGAGTGTGAACCCCGATTATTCTAATCGGGGTGAATAGTTGAGGACTGCAATTTTTAATAAGTAATTATCCTGTGGTCAGAATGCTGGATTTTATTATCTGTAATTTGCAAATTGCAATTCTATGTTAAGGTTAACCTGTTTTAGCTTTTGTATCACAACTTGAAGATCATCAATTTTTCCAGCTGAGACTCTTATCTGATCTCCCTGTATTTGTGATTGGATCTTAAGCTTCATCTCTTTTATCAGTTTGTTGATCTCTTTTGCTTGTTCTTGTGATATTCCTTGTTTGATTTTTATTTCTTGACGAACAGTTCCCTGAAGAGCCTGGTCTGTTTTCCCATAGTCTAAAAATTTTAGAGAGATTCCTCTTTTGACCAGTTTGTTTTGTAATATTTGAATTACATTTTTCAGCTTAAATTCATCATCAGAAATTACTGTAATAGTAGTATCTGCTCTTTTTATGTCGCTTTTTGTCCCTTTAAAATCAAAACGATTTAAAATCTCTTTCATTGACATTTGAATCGCATTGTCAACTTCTGCGAGGTTCGCGTTTGAAGTAATATCAAAAGAATGATCTTGTGCCATATAAAAATGCCTCCCTTTTTGTAATATTATAGCAGAACATAGGCTCTTGGGCCGATAGTTTTTTAAGTGTGGTATAATAATTTTATTCCCATGCAAAAAGTTTATAAACTGAGGCCCTCTTTTTCTCAAAATGAGGCAAACTATACAATCCCTTACGAGAAGGAATTGACAGATGAGCAACTCCCCGTTGTAAAGGCTTCGGGCGGACCGATGCTTGTTATCGCGGGAGCAGGGTCAGGAAAGACAAGAGCAATTACATACCGTGTAGCTTATCTTGTTGAATCGGGGATCCCTTTGAGGGATATCTTGCTTGTAACTTTTACAAATAAAGCTGCAAGAGAGATGCTTTTTCGCGTTGAAGGGCTTTTAAGGAGAGACTTAAAAGGTTTGTGGGCCGGCACTTTTCATCATATTGGAAATCTTATTTTAAGAGCGCATGCTGAAAGAATAGGATTTGAAAAAAACTTTACAATTCTTGACAGGGCTGATTCAAAAGATCTTATTGATAAATGTATAAAAGAAGCCGGAATAGATACAAAAACCAAGAAATTTCCAAAGGGAAATATTCTACAGGATGTTTACAGTTATGTTTTAAATACCGCAAAACCTTTTAATGAAGTTATAGAAGGCAAATATCCCCATCTTTTTGATTTTCAGGCCGAAATCAGCAAGGTTATAATAGTTTATGAAGATACAAAAAAAGCTCAAAACTTAATGGACTTTGATGATTTACAGACTAAATTGCTTGATCTTTTGTTGAAACATGAAGATGTTTTAGCCTTATATGCTGAACGCTTTAAACACATCCTTGTGGATGAATATCAGGATACCAATATCATACAGTCTAAAATTATTGAATTGCTTGCTTCAAAATATAAAAATCTTATGGTTGTTGGGGATGATTCCCAGAGTATTTATTCGTTTAGAGGCGCGGAGTTTCGGAATATTATAGATTTTCCCAAGAGATATCCTGGCTGCTCTATTTATAAGCTCGAGCTTAATCATCGTTCCACGCCTGAAATCCTTGACTTGGCAAATGATAGCATTAGCAATGCCGCTGAGCGTTTTGAAAAAATGTTAAAGCCTGTTAGAAAAAAAGGGGTTCAGCCTGTCCTAGCTTCATTTAAAGATGTTTACCAGCAAGCAAACTTTGTTTCACAGCGTATACTGGAGCTTGTTGACGATGGGATGAATTTATCGGATATAGCTGTAATTTATCGTTCGCATTATCACTGCCTGGAGCTTCAAGTGGAATTAACCCGTCGTCGTATCCCGTATGAAGTAAGATCCGGAATGAAACTTTTTGAAGAGGCTCATATAAAAGATGTATTAGCCTATCTTAAGGTTTTTCACAATTCAAATGACAATCTTTCCTGGGCCAGAGTTTTAAGGTTAGTTCCTGGAATAGGCCAAAAGACGGCAGAAAAGATAATTAAAACCATAAAAGAAAATTCTCTTCCCATAAACGAAATTATAAAAGAGTCAATTCTTGCATTTGTTCCAAAGAATGGAAGAGATAGCTTTATGAAGTTCCAAGCGTTAATAAAAGTTTTATCACAAATGACAAGCAGTCCATCAACTATGATGTCTACAATTGTTGAAAATGGATATGCAGATTATTTAAGAATGTCATATCCAAACGCTGGGATGAGAATTGATGAAATAGAGGAACTTGGCAATTATGCTTCTGAGTATGAGAATTTAGAAAAGTTTTTGTCCGCATTGGCTTTATTGGGCGGAGTGTCTGCCGAAGAGATATCTCCCAATGCGGCAACCTCCGAAAAAGAGGCGGTCGTGTTAACTACTGTTCATCAGGCAAAAGGGCTTGAGTGGAAAGTTGTTTTTGTTATTTGGCTCGCGGAAGGGCGTTTTCCGTCTTATCTTACTTTTAATAATGCAAAAGAGCTTGAAGAAGAGAGAAGACTTTTTTATGTTGCATCCACACGAAGTAAAGACCAGTTATATTTGACATACCCTGTTGTTTATCATTCTAGGGAAGGGGAAATTGTGATGAAGGCCAGCCGGTTTGTTAAAGAGATTTCAGAGCATAGATATGATAAGTGGCTGGTAGAAAGCGAATCCCCCGCCTTTTCCGACAATTCCAGCAATATTGGGAGTGGCTCTTTTGGCGAGCAACAAGAGGAGACAATAACCTGGGAAGATTATGGTAATTTTAAAGAAGTAAAAGTTGAAAATAACAAAAAAAATGATTCTAGAGAAGATAAATTTTTTTGGGAAAAATAGTTTAACCCCGATTATTCATACTAGAAGGGACTGTTGCGAAATTCATCTTTTTTCAAAATTGGGGTGAAATTTTCCTTTCTTAATAAAGAGAATAGACTATATGAATAATATTTTAAAAGTTTCTGGTGGATCATTGGTGAGGTTTATGTCTTCTTTTCATCGTGAAGCAATAAAAAGAGGGTCTAACGTTTTGAGGATGACAGAAGCAATCGAGAACAATTTTGGTTTATTGGAACAGAATCCTGAGGGGATTCCAATCAATCTTCCCAATGAAAATGGCAGATTATTTAAAGGGTGGATTGATGCCATGGCGGCAGGAAATGATTCTTTTGGTCATTTAGATTGGTTTCCTCACTGGCATTTATCCGGGACCGGTTTGGACGGTAAGCATAACCATAAAGGAAATATTCGAGGCTTAAGAGATCAATATGAATTTGTGACACGAAAAAAGCTTGCTATAAGGTTTCAGAAGAGAGGATTTCCATCTAAAGAAGAGCTGACTACAGGTATTTATGCTGGAGCAAAAGAAACGTTTGTAGCTGATGTGAAACATTTTGGATCTTTATATTTATGGGCTAGAGATGTAACAGATATGATGCTTTTAAACGTTGGACAGATTAATTTTAGTGGCAGTGCAGAAGATATGGAATTACTTGCTTGTTGTACAAACGATAGTTTGCGAGAGAGACTTGTGCAAGACTATAAAATTGTCATTAAAAATTTAGAAGTTATAGATAGAGTATTTAAGAACCCTTATTTTTTGGCGGAGGATAATGCCTCTCTGGGCTTAAATGCCGGGATTTGTTTTTGTGGGAATAGGGGTATATTCAATACAAAGATTATTGCGTCTGGGCAAGAGGTTTATGCAGATGTTTTATATGACTGTTTTTCCTGTGAAGGGGGTAGTTATTTAACAGATAGGGATAAATTCCCATTAACGTCTTCTTTGTCATTTAGCAGAAGCGTTTTCCCTGAACAGATATCTTCTTTTTTGGAGGCGTTACAGCAGACGGTTGGGACGGATTATCGAAATGCTTTTCATTTTGACGTTTATTTTTTGCATGAAACGATAGAAAAACTTGAGAAAAAAGAAAAGGCGCCAAACTCTTTTTTTATGTCAATATATCTTCATAATAACTCAAGGTTTCCTACATGGCAGATTGCCTTGTATATTTAACCCCGATTAGGAAATCGGGGTTCATTAGCTTGTGCACCATAAAATTTTACTTGCTAACTTAATCTCCTATAAGTAAAATCTTTACTATATGAACAAAGTTTTTTCTGTAAGCGAACTTAACAATACGGTGAAATATTACCTGAAAAATCTTGAGCCTGACGGTGTTTGGGTGAAAGGGGAAATCCTCGGGTTTAAGGCGGACAAACGATACGCAAGTTTTTTGTTGTGCGAAAAAGAAGAGGGGACAAATAATATTGTGGGACAGACTCAAGTTATGTGCTGGGGAAGTGATTTTTGGGATATGGAACGCAAATTGAGAGTAGTAGATAGAACTCTCTCTCTTAAAGATGGGGTTTGCGTCCAGCTAAAATGCCAGTTTGACCTTTGGGCAAAAGCGGGGAGGTTTCAGCTTATCGCAAAAGATATAGAGCCATCTATAACTCTTGGGGAACTTCATCTTTTACGCGCAAAAATTTACAACGAGTTAAAAGAGCTTGGCCTTCACGATAAAAATAAAGAGCAAAGGATATCTCTTTGCCCCCTTAGGATAGCTCTTGTTGCATCGCGCGGCAGCGCAGGATTTAACGATTTTATAAGCGAAATAAAATCTTCAAAATATCCTTTTGTGATAGATTTTTACCACGCTGCGGTACAGGGGGAGAAGGTTGAGGAGGAGGTTCTTTCTGCTATCGCAAAGATTGTTAAAAGAAAAAGAGATTATGATGTTGTTGCAATTGTCCGCGGAGGCGGGGCTGTTACCGACTTGAAATGGTTTGATAATAAAAAAATAGGAATTGCGATTTCCGAATGTCCTATCCCTGTTTTTACCGGAATTGGACACGAGATCAATTTGTCTGTAACCGATATGGTTGCCAATATGAATTTTAAGACACCGACAGCTGTTGCCTCTTTTTTGATCCAGTCAGTTTCGCACTATGAAGAATCTCTCTCTGAATTAATCGATGGAGTTTACACGGAAGCAGAAGCTTTTCTGTCACAGGTTGAAACAAAACTGTATGAGACGATAAAAGATATAAACTCTGAAGGGAAATTTTATATAGAAAGCAGTAAAAGAGATATATCGGAGATAGTGGGGAATCTAACGGTAGATCTCTCTCATTTTTTGAGATCACGCAGAGAGGAATTAGAGCATCTTGAAGAGAAGGTTGCAATTTTTGATCCGATAAACACTTTAAGGTTTGGTTATAGCATTACTAGAGATTCAAATGGGAAGATCGTTAAAAAAATAGAAGATGTCGATATAGCAGACAAAATATCAATTTCTCTTCAAAATGGGGATATTTGCGGGGAGGTTGTAAATAAGGAGGCAAAGCATGGCAGGTAAAAAAGGGGTCTACAAAGTTGCGTACGAAGGACTGCAGGTGATTTTTAATGAGTTGCGGGAGGGGAATATTGAAGTCGATGATCTTGAAGTAAAACTTAAAAAGGCGTTGGAATATATAAAAACCTGCAAAGAGATACTCAAAAAACAGGAGACAAAGGTGACAGATATTTTAAAGGAGATTAAGGATGAGGGGTAGAGGCACAAACTTTTGTGCCGTAAGCAGAAAGCTAATATCCAAGGAATGACAACCAAGCTAGGATTGTTGCGAAATTCATCTTTTGTTAATCGTAAGTTTCCTCGACAAAAATAAGTATTTTGCAATACTTTCAAAATGTAATAACTTTATCGCTTTCTTTCACTATTTCATACATATCTTTTAATGTTGAAATAGGACATGCTTCTGATTCTTTTTGTTGCCTGGACTTAATGCAAGTTCCGCAGGCATAGACTTTGCCGCCCGATTTAAGGAATTTGTCTGACTGTTCAATAGTATTGAATTTATCTGTACTAACACTTTGATATTCCACTCCTTTACCCATAAAAAAGACCTTAACTTCATCCTGTTGGCCTATAGAATAATTCGCGTACCGAAGAGCATTCCAACATGTTTCTGCGTCGTTACTTGAAATAATTATACCTATTTTCATTTTAGCCCCCTTTTTTTAGAAAGTACTATTCCATAATGATATGGTTTTAAGTTAAACTGGATGGGATTATCAAATCCTGCTTCTTCTCCCCATTTAACGCACTGGTCTGGATTAGGGCGAATATCCATTGACGGACCTCGTGGTGTTGTTGAATCATAATTCCAATGGATTATTCCAACCTTCCCATCTTTCTTTAAAATTCTATTTGCTTCAAGAAGCAGTGAAGTAGGATTTTCAAGGTGAAGGATATTAAAAAGCATGGCATAGTCTACGCTTTCATCTTCTAATCCTGATCCAAAAGATACAAAATCGCGGAGAATAATTTCTATATTTTTCAATCCATGCTTTATTGCTTCGCTTTTTGTTGTTGAAATCATTTCCGGTTCAATATCAAGGGCAAAAATTTTGCCTTTAATGATTTTGCCTGCAGGAATTGTGAATGTTCCATAGCCGCATCCAAACTCCGCGACATCATAAGTTTTATTGTTTAAGCCAAGTGTTGCAAGAATTTTATCAGGATTAAAAAACTTCTTCCACATTTCACTGTCCGGCATTCCGCTATCTCTTGCTTTCATTGTTTTGTCTGCTCCATTTATTTGTTGCTTTGCTTACTTCTGATAAATGTTCGATTAGTACTTGCCTCATAATGTCACAAGCCTTAATGACTTTTAAGTTAGAGATTCGATAAAATATATTGATTCCATCTCTTCTAGCTTTGACAATTCCTTTGGCACGCATCAAAGCCAAATGTTGAGATAGATTGGATTTTCTAATTTTCAGTTTGGCTAACAATTCACCCGCCGCCATCTCATTATTTCGTAAAATGTTTATAATTTCTATTCTTATTGGATTAGCCAGGGTTTTGCATATCTCTGCATGTAGCTCGTATATCTGTTTCATAGTTTCGAATATTATAAACTATAATTTCTAAAATGTCAAGAATGCGGAAAATTATTATTTTATCCTTGGAATAAATTAAAACGTCATGTAATATATGCATAAGTATGTCTTTGCCAAAGAAAAAATCAAGAAAAATTATTGTAAATGGAGTTAAATATAGATGGCTTGGGTTTGCCACTAAATATGAAGGGGATGATTATGCAGAGATATTTGTAGAGCTTTTTGATAACCCTAGGAAAAAAATAAAAGCGACATTTACTTTTTCAAAATTACAAAAAAAATATAAGGAAGTTGGCCACAAGTTATTCGTTCCTGCAGATAAGCCTCCACCATATATAGTGAGGCAAACTATAATATATGCTCTAAAAAACGGCTGGAAACCGGATGAAGAAGGTGGTGTTCTTGATCTGGGCAATCTTGATGAAAAATTAGATTATAGTTTAATGAAAAAGCAAGATGTATTTTAATCAAACATAAACAGAATAATTTCTTATTTTGACAGAGATAATATGATATAGAGGGAAGTAACGGGGATAAAGACAAAAGTGTATTTTATTAGCCCTTGGCTACCCTGAAGCCAAAGGCCTTGAAACAACGCTTTGGTTTATCGTAGCCACGGTAGGCACCTCTAAAGGGATTCGTTTTGAAGTCAAACCAAGAACCACCGCGCAACACTCTGTCTTCACCAGTTCTAGGACCTTTAGGATTATTAATGTCCTTAAAATTGTACAACCAATAAAAATCAGCTACCCATTCCCAAACATTTCCTGCCATTCCCATCACCCCTTCTGGCGTTGTTCCTTCAGGATGAGCGTCTACAGGCTCCGTTCCTTCTCTCTTTCCATTTACGCTAGATGTAAACTTTGATGGGTCAAAATCATTTCCCCACGGATATTTACGGCCATCTGTTCCTCTTGCTGCAAGCTCCCATTGAGCTTCCGTTGGAAGATGGTATCCTTTTTCTATTAAATTTTTACTTAGGATTACTTTTATAATTTCTCCAGCTCTATTACGTTTAATAGTATAAGCAGGTTCAAGCCCCTGCTTTTTACTTAACCAGTTGCAATACTCAACAGCATCAAACCATGACACCCCAGCTATTGGATGATTAGCTTTTTCTGGATCTGATACTGCCGCCGGAACTTCTCGATTTGTATCTTCAAGGTACATTTTATATTCCCTGTTTGTCACAGGATATTTACCTATACTGTATCCAGAAACAGTTACCTCTCTCACCGGTTGTTCATCCCTGTAATCAGTACCCCCCATTTTAAATGTTGATGCAGGAATTTGAATCATCTCAGTTATACTACCAACCGAAGAAAAAAATAAATCTTTCAAAAAACAACCAAAAGCGGCAAGCTTACCAGGATCAACCATAGCTTTACGCATCATATTTCTTGTAAAAGGGAATCCATAGGCTATAACATCTGCGATAAATTCTTCAGTTAAAATTACATCCTCAGAAGATTTTATCTCTTCAAAGCTTTGATATAACTCTTTTATCGGTCTTCTTTCTATTGTCTTATCCAAATCAAAAGATACTACCTTTTTATATATCATTTCCTATACTTTTCGAAAGAGACATAATGAAATTTCACGATTAAAAATTATGAAATAGAAAATTCTATTTCTATTAGCGCATGTCTTGAAAACCCTAAAAAAATCTGGTATTCTAATTATTTAGATGTTTGACTATGGCCCCATCGTCTAACGGTTAGGACATCAGCTTTTCAAGCTGACGGTCGGGGTTCGATTCCCCGTGGGGCTATAATCGAGTTTCTAATTCTTACGCTTGAGATGAATTTGCTATCGGTTTATAATTAATTGCAATGGATGTAAAAAATGAAGACTAAATCTCTTTACTTTTTTTGGGATTATGACCTTTCTGAAAAAGAAGTAGTCAATATATTAAAAACAGGGAATAAAACAGAGAAAAACTGGATTATTGCAAGAATATTGGAGTACGCTAAGTGGGACGATATTTGGAAATATCTTTCGTTAAATCAAATTAAGGAAGCTCTTCCTTCATTAAAAATAAATCCCAAGTTTAAAAACATTTGGCAATATGCTGTAAACAGGTGGACAAATGCCAATTAGTATTTTGACTGATTTTCAAAGGGAATTCCTGAAGGTTTTTTTTGAGCAAAAAATGTCGGATTCGTTTTATTTAACAGGAGGAACAGCTTTATTAGAAATTAAAAATCTAAATATGTTCCCTAAAATGATTAAAAATATAGATTTGGATTTATTAAAGAATTATTTTATTACTATGGCTAATAAATTATTTGATGCTGCTAAACCTTCAAACATAGGAGCCTAGTCCTTTTTGACTTCCATAATCTCCTTTTGCGTCCTTTTAAGCAACTGGCATATAATTTTGTAGCACTTTTGATTGTTACGTCGTGGGACTATTTGCTTCTTTGATAAAACATTTGAAACATTCTTTCCAATCGCTGGCATTCTTTCTTGTCTCGTGCGTCTTTCAGCCCGACTCTTAAATCAACCGCCACTTGCCAATCTCTATCAGTTAAGCTGCTTAGATTTGTTTTTCTAAAGTATGCGGTTAACTGGGGAGGAATTTCACCGAACAACTTGATCCTTTAATTTATTTAACATCTCGGATGCGTGACAAACACTAGAAACCTTCATACCCATTTAATCGATAAAACGAGAGTGCAATTTCACCTTTTTAATTGGGGGGATAGAAAGTTCTACGGACATAATTTGTCGTGGTTAAGGTTGAAAGGAAATGTTATAATTATTTAAAGACCAATGGAAATAGAATTTTCGCCTCATGCCAAACGGCAATTAAAGGAAAGAGAGATAAATTTCAAAAAGGTTGAGAAATCACTTAAAAAACCTGATGAAATTGTAAATGGCAGTTTGCATGGAAGAAAAATTGCTCACAAAATATTTAAAATAAAAAATAAAATTTTTCTTTATCGGATTGTTTTCATTAAGGAAAGTTTAAAATATTTTATTATTACAGTATATAGGACAACTAAAATTCAAAAATATTTTAAGGGGGAGAAGTTAAAATGAAGGTCAGTTATGATGAGCAATCAGATTCAATGTATTTACGATTTAGCGATAACCCTTATTACGAAAGCGATGAAGTAAAAGATGGCATAATTTTGGATTACGACAAAAAAGGGAAAGTCATAGCTATTGAAATTTTGGATGCATCAAAAAACTTACCAGCTCCAAAATCAGAATTTTATACTATTGGTTTTGAAATGCTAAAACCCCAATTAAAAATTTTAAAGAAACGATAATGTGCGAAACTATCGGCCTTTGCTGATTATTATAATTTTCTGTTGTGTCCCCTTACGAACTTGGCATATAATTTTGTAGCACTTTTGATTATCACGCCGTGGGGCTATAAATTTTGCTGGTTTTACATCAGATCCAATCACGCATAGAATTGTATTTTGAACGACCAAATATATGATAAAATTAAAGATAACCCCGATTATTCATGGTGAACTCAGAAATTAACCTCGATTATCATAATTGGGGTTAAGAAGAGGAGCGTAGAATTTTATGACAAACAAAAAAGATATTATTCTGGCAATAGATGATGATGATTGCATGCTTATAACTTATGAAGCTGTTTTAAGAAAACATTATGATGTTATTGCGACCCCTTCTGGGACAGACGGTCTTGAAATATTAAAAAATCAGTCTATAAACCTTGTCCTTCTTGATTATATGATGCCCCAAATAGATGGCCTTGAGGTTTTAAGAAAGATAAAAGAGATTGATTCTGACATAGAAGTAATAATGATAACAGCTGCCGACGAAGCAAAAGCGGCTGTCCAAGCTATAAAATTGGGCGCGTATGATTATATTACCAAGCCTTTTGAAGTTGAGACTCTGCTTGCTGTCATAAAAAATGTTTTAGACAAACAAAACCTTAAAAAAGAAAATTTATGCCTAAAGAAAATAGTGGATGACGAGTTTAAAGATATTGATCTTATAGGAAATTCTTTTGTCATTAAAAAAATAAAAGAACAGATTGCTTCTCTTTATGATGTTGACAGTACTATTTTAATAACAGGGGAGACGGGGACGGGAAAAGAGGTTGTCGCAAGGGCTATACATAAGTTGAGCTTGCGCAGAAGACATCCTTTTGTTTCTGTAAACTGCGCTGCCATACCTGAAAATTTATTTGAATCAGAGCTTTTTGGTTATGAACGAGGGGCTTTTACGGGGGCATTTGAGAGGAATATAGGCAAGTTTGAGCTGGCGGATCAGGGAACAATCTTTTTGGATGAGATTGGATCTCTTCCTATGACGATGCAGTCAAAATTGCTGCGAGTTTTGGAAAACAAGTCTTTTGAGCGGGTGGGGGGGCATAAACTGATTACTTCTGATGTCAGGATTATTTCCGCGACAAATGCCAATTTAAAAGAGTCCATTGAAAAAGAGACATTTCGAGAAGATTTATTTTACAGATTGAATGTCATAAACATAGAAATTCTTCCTCTTCGTGAACGGAGAGAAGATATAGAGCCGTTATTACTGTTTTTCTTTGATAAATTTTGCAGAGAACTTAAAAGAAAAAATATAAAGCTAAGCCATCGGGTTTTTGATTTTGCTTCTTCCTACGAATGGACGGGGAATGTTAGAGAACTTAAAAATTTTGTTGAAAGGCTTGTTGTTTTGGGAGAAGAAGTTTTGATAAAAGATAAATCCCGATTATTCACGGTAAAACCAGAAATTAACCCCGATGATCATAAATCGGGGCTTGAAATTCCTTCTGGTCGGGGTAAAGAGCTTGATTCTGATCCTCCTGTCGGTTTTAAAGAGGCTGTTAGGCAATTTGAGATTGATCATATTAAACGGGCGCTTGAAAAGACGGAAGGGAACAAAAGTTCCGCCGCTAAAATTTTGGGATTAAGCAGGACAACCCTGGCCTCAAGAATACAAGCCTTGAAGATAGAATAATAAGTGTGGGACTGTTGCAAAATAACGAATGTGCCATGATGAACCCTTAGGCTGAGCTCAGGGTGACATTACGCAACAGTTTCCACCTGACTTAGGACACCCCCTCTAAATTGAGCACAAATCAATAACTTTTAGGACACTAAACTTAACCACATTCCAATCTAAGCTAAAATTCTTGGGATACTAAAATGTCCTAAGTCAGGAACTATTCCAGAATGATCTTTTGCCCCCCAGCCCCCTAAAGGGGGAGATGGAGAAATGGGAAAAAAATATGAGATTGTTGCAACAAGCCCAACATACAACCGATAAGTAGTGTGAAGTCCCCTTTAGGGGATTTAGGGGCATAAAAAGCAATAAAATTCTTGGGACACTAAATGTCCTAAGTCAGGAAATAGATTCCCGTTTTCACGGGAATGACAATTACGCAACAGTTCCCAAGTAGAATCTACACCTCACAACAAAACAATTATTTTTCTCTGGCGCACTCTCAAATTTAACTTTTTTAGCGGGATTTAGTTTATTTTATAAGCGCTATAATAATTTGTTCCGTCAACTCTGTTAGACCATGTTCCGCTTAGAGAACCCGCATCAAAAAAGGATGCGGTGACAGAGGCCCAATTAAGTTGTCCCTCATTGACAATGTAGGTCATAACACCATTGGTGTAGGTATATGTGCCGGAAACAGTTTCCCCTCCGCCGGTACTTGCAGAAAGCACTACAGTTCCTTGTGTTGCGGAGATTGGGAAAAATTCAGCAATATTATTATACCCCTCATTTCCTTCCCAAAATTCGTACCAACGTCCCTGCAAAGTGTAGTCGGTTGAGTTATTGCGCGTCGCATGGGCGCCAGTTGAAGTATTTCCGCTATTATTCTCTGCGGAACCATCGATTGTGTTGTCATTGGTAAATGTTCCGCTGAATGTTATATTGCCGTTGCTGCTGAAATAAAAGACAACAGTTGTCCCATCATAAGTATAAGTGCCTGCTGCTTCATTTGTTCCTATGGCGATTGTTCCTTCGTCAGTTAATGATGTTGTTATTGTTGATGTTGATGTGCATTCGAGTAGATATAAGCTTTGGGAGGTGCTTTCCCACGTAACCAAAAGAGCCCATTTCCCTGCGATGACGCTGCTGGCATTTCCTCCGTTGCTTGTTCCTGTTGAAGTTGAACCTGAGCAGCCAAAAATTCCAATCACGGCAATAATGGAAATACTGGCAATAAGAAGAAACAAGATTAAGAAAATATTTTTATTCATATGAAAATCCTCCTACGAGAAACTTTTTTACTTTAAGCAATTATAACATAATACTAAAAATTCATTTTGACTTTTTACAAGTTTATTTTGACTTTTTACCCCTATTATTCGCAATCATCTACTATTTCTAGAGTCTTATTCGAAAAATTGTATATTCTGTCTGTTGCAATTCCGCTGGCCATTGATCTTGTTATTTGGTCTAAGTCGTCTCTTTTGGCAACTTTTAATAAAGCTTCTTTTATAGCTCTTTCTGCTTTTTGGGAGCATTCGACCAGCTTTAACTCCAACATGTTTACTGCCTCTTTTGCAAGAGATATATCTTTTGCCTCAGATGCTTTTATGAGGAAAGGATATACAACCTCAGTATCTAAGCTGGAAGCAAAGACGATTTGCATTCTCAAAGTCCTCTTTGTTTTTTCGTTTTCAGGCAGCTGTAAAAATTCTTTTTTGTATAAAACTTGAGGGAGTAAGACGCTTTGCATTATTTTTCCAAGCGTACCGTAGAAAGTGAATCTGTTTTTTGATAACGATTCAAGGGTGTTAATAAGAGTCTCTTCACATAAGATTTTTTCCCCTTCTGGAGTTTTGACCTGTATGTTTGCAATTTGTATAATTGACATTAAAAGATCTTTTATTTCTCTTTCTGTTGTTTCTGCATACTCCATAATTGTTAGCAGATCTGAAATGTCTTGTTTTATGTTGGTTATTAGCGCTTTGCCTTCAGGAAGTTTTAGTCTTGAAAAAACTCCCGCATTAACCAATGCTGAAATCGTTGCTTGAAATAAAACAGCCGGAAATGCTGTGAGTTTAAAAAAAGGCCCTTGTGCGAGGGGAGAGAGTTTTGAATCTCTTATAACCTTATAATCTACAGTCACCATTTTTTTATCATTCTCCTTTCAAAAATTTAAGGAGCATAAAAATCAATTTATTATTAGCTTATGTTTTTATCTTTTGAGCCTTTTTATAACCGCGTAAGCGACTGTTGTTTCCGCTTCTTTCCTGATTTGATCCTTTAAATCTTCTGGCAAACTATCATTGGCAAGCATTCTACTCCATATCTTGAATTTTGTCCCTTCATTAAAAGGGGCAATATATGTTAAAAATATTTCTTTGAGCCCCTCATCTGTAAAATCAATCTTTTCCCCCAGAATAGCGACAATCGGATCACTTGGGCTTAAATGACTTCCAGGGTAATGGACTTGCATAGGTTTCATTAGCTTCAAGACATATCCTGCAACGTTTCTGTCTTCTAAACAAAACCTTAGTCTCCCTTTGTGTAGTATGTGATTTTGCTGAACAGGAGAGATTCTTTCAATGGCAGCCAAGTATTCCATCGCAAAATCAGGCTCGTTTACTGGAGCTCTATCCACCAGA
>MEUA01000030.1 GCA_001771505.1 candidate division WOR-1 bacterium RIFOXYB2_FULL_36_35 | reverse complement strand
TGTTAACGTAGTTTCCCCTTTCGAGCTGATAATGCCATAAGGAATACCAGCACAAACCCTTTTATATTTATCTGCTAAAAAAGCAATTCTCTCTGGTTGTATCATAGATCGTCCTTCGGGTTCAATACGATGGGTCATATGGCTAATGCAGTAAGGACATTTTAAATTACAAGCTCCAACTTTTTTACCTTTCCACGCCATAACTGTTAAAGTTGATATTTCCATATTTACTGACATGCGTTATCCTCCAAGAGCTGTTGCGCTTCCGTGTCTCGTTCAATAAAATAACGGGTAAGGCATAAGCGATAATTGTTTCCCCTTTTAAAAGGAGCAAGCATTTCCACTTGGGATGGAGAAAGATGGCTTGTATCTTCAGGCTTCAAGTATGCTAACAAAAAAGCATCGCTTGGCTTTAAATCCAAGCTATATTCTCTATTTATATCTGCAATAATTTCTGCCTGAATTGGTTTGTATTTTGCTGGTATTTCTCCTTTTTGTAACTGGGTAACTAGCGCATCTGCAATCATCAGAGCAAAAATACTTTTAAACCATTTATTTCCATACAAAGAAGAAACTGGTTTACGGCTAAAAGCAAAACCTATACGGTCATAAAAAACACCGTAAGGTTTGCTCATGGAAATTACTGCTGCAAAAATGTTGGGATGGCTTAAGTCATAAACATGTGGAGCAGTTGAACCCATATACGCAAGATCATAAAAAACCTGGTGGCCGGCATCACATATTCTTCTTATAAAATCATCAGGAATAATGTTGCCATCCCTGGCAGAAGGATTTGAGATAAACCAATAACCGGGCTTTAAACTAGAAGGATCAACATCTTCTTTAACCGCTACTGTTTCCATTTGCCTTGTTTCTCCTACTGTTTTATATCCTTCGTATTCTCCTTCTAATACATAAAACTTTTGCACTCCCTCATATTGTAATTTGGTCATTATTTCTCGTATTCCTTCCTCCGAGCCTGAAGTTGGATAACGATAAGAAAAAGTTTTCATTGACGGGACATCATCGGCATAAAAATTGAGTACTTTATCAATTACCGGGTCATGAAAACCATCTAACCCACCAGTCGGCTCTGTTGCACGTAAAAATTGCCCGTGAGGAAAACCTTTTTTGATCACACTATCAATAACCCTTCTGGCTTCAGGATGGCGATAACTATAAACTGTAGTGATTGCCTTAAGTCCTACGCTGGAACTCATAAATCCTCCTATTTTTAATAATTGTTTTTATTCATGGCTCTTACAATAGGTTATCGGCGGGTTTACAGAAAATTTCAAGATATTTTATAATTATTTTTCGCGTAGCCACTGTTGTGCTATTGTTCCTACCATTTCATGTTGTCAAAAAAGTGATAAACATTGGTGTTTTATCTGAATGTGGTTCAAATCCGCATCTTTGATAAAATCCAATTTCTTTGTTATATGCAATAACTGCTTTTCTTGCATATTCCTTATATATCTCAAGCATTTTTGTAAGCAAAGATTTTCCAATTCCTTGAGAATGATAATCAGGCATTACAAGCAAATAATGAAAGTAAACCGTCATTATTTTATCTGATAAAGCATTTATCAAGCCAATCAACTTTTCTCCATCCCATGCTGAAATTACTGTATCAGAATTTTTCATTGCAATTACTAGCTTATCAGGATAATTTCCAGATGACCAGTTTACCGATAAAAATAAGTTCTTTAAATCAGTTTCATTAAAATCTTTGGTTTCCTTGTATGTGATCATTTTTTTTATCTTATTAGGTGGCAATGTTGTACAACTTAATTATACAAGAATTAACCCCGATTATTTACCCCGATTAGGAAATCGGGGTTCATACCTGGGAAAATTTCCAACACTCTGCTAGAATTCTGTTTGTCTATGAATAATCGGGGTGAATATATTTATAATAAGAACATTTGTAAAATTGAGGCGGCTTCTTTCTGAAAATAATGAGCTAAAGCATAAATTAAAAGAAATTGAACGAAAAGTTGAAATGCATGATCATGAAATAGTTGGAGTTTTTGATGCGATTAAGCAATTAATGCTTCCTCCTGAAAAGCCTAAGAGGAAAATGGGATTTTTGGCGTGAGATGAAAAGAATGTCCAATCCTTCGACAAGCTCAGGACAAGCTCAGGACAAGTTTTCCAATGTCCAATGATAGTATGGTTCCCTCCTGATTTTTTTGGCAAAATTGACCAAATACCTATGGCAAATAACTCTTCATATTTTCAAAAAACACAGATAGAAAGGCTAAAAATACAAAAGGTAAAATCGTTAATTCTTAGAGGTTAACCTGTCTTTGTGTTAAAATGTTCTTTTGATAAACTATCGGATAATAGATTATTGTTTTTGTGAGGTGTTTTATGCTTTGGTCAAAGGAAAGCTTGAAGGCTCTAGTATCTGAAAAGTTACAAGATTATCTTTTTGTTGTTGCATCAAATCGTGAACCATACATACATAACTACTTTGCAAATGAAATAAAGTGCGTTGTTCCTGCGAGCGGTTTGACAATGGCGCTTGATCCTGTTTTAAGGACATGTGGGGGGGTCTGGGTTGCCCATGGGGGAGGAGAAGCAGACAGAAAAGTTGTTGATGAAAAAAACAGAATTTTAGTCCCGCCTGAAAACCCAAAATACACTTTAAGAAGACTTTGGCTAAACAAGGCTGAGGAAACAGGATATTATTACGGGTTTTCAAACGAAACTCTTTGGCCCCTATGCCACATAGTTTATGTAAAACCAAAATTTGACGAGGCCGACTGGCTACATTATAAAGCAGTAAACGAAAAATTTGCAAAAACGATTCTCGATGAAGTCGGAGATAAAAAAGCTTTTGTTTTTATCCAAGATTATCATCTAACGCTTGTTCCAAAACTTTTAAGGGAGATAAACCCGGAGATCAAAACAGCTCTTTTTTGGCACATACCATGGCCAAACCCTGAAGCATTCCGTATCTGTCCGTGGAAAGATGAAATTTTGCGTGGAATGCTTGGCGCAGATCTTCTTGGATTCCATATTCCATATCATGTTGATAATTTCTTAAACACTGTAGACCAGACACTGGAGGTCAGAGTGGATAAGGTAAGCTCGACAATTATTTCCTCAGGCAGAGAAACGCTTGTAAAGCCTTTCCAAATAAGCGTCGATTACGAAAAGATGAGTTCTGATGCCAATTTGCCAGAATTACAATCTGAAATAGAAAGACTAAAGAAGGAATACGGGTTGGAAAATCGCCTGATAGGAGTTGGCAGTGACAGGTTGGATTATACTAAAGGGATTCCAGAACGGTTTAACGCCATAGATAAATTTTTTGAAAAGTATCCGGAATTTATAGGCAAGTTTACTTTTATCCAAGCTGGTGTGTTAAGCAGAATACACATCCAAAGATATAAAGATTTAAATGATGAAATTAACGCGCAGGTTGAACGCATTAATTGGAAATATTGCAACGACAGCTGCAATGGCAATTGGAGCCCCATAATCTTGGTAAGAAGGCAATTTTCCCAAAAAGAACTGGTTGCTATTTATGTGATGGCAGATATTTGCATCGTTTCGTCTCTGCATGACGGAATGAATTTGGTTGCAAAAGAATATATAGCGACAGCCGACCCCAAAAAAGGGATGCTTATTCTTTCTAGATTTACGGGGGCGGCAAGAGAATTGACCGATGCCCTTCTTGTTAATCCTTATGCTCCTGATGCTTTCGCTGATTCCATAAAAACAGGTTTGGAAATGCCTCAAGATGAGAAGGAAAAGAGAATGCTGAAAATGAAAAGCATTGTTTCCGAAAATAACATTTACCGTTGGGCGGGGAAAATAATTCAATCCTTGCTAAGGCTTGCGTAATGGCGTTAAAAAGTTTTATAAAATTTATTATTTTCCTTGATTACGACGGAACACTGGTTCCAATTGTAGAAGATTTTAGAAAGGCCGGATTATCAGCCAAAGACAGAAAAATAATAAAAACACTCGCACAAAACAATTCTTTTGAAGTCATTATTGTTTCGGGCAGATCCCTTGCCGATGTTAGATCCCTTGTCAATCTTTCACAAATTGGTTATATTGGAAACCATGGATTTGAAGTATCGGGGCATGGATTTAAATTTGTGCATCCAAAGGTCGGCCCTTTTAGAAAACTTTTAAAGAAAGTGTTAAAAAAGATTGAACTAAAACTGCCCTTTTATGGGGTGGAAGTTGAAGATAAAAAGTTAACGGCAAGCCTGCATTACCGCAAAGTCGCAGCCTCTTTGCAAGGCAAAGTGAAAGCCCTGGCAACGGAAGTGCTTTCCCCGCATGTAAAGAACAAAGAAATTGTAGTAACATATGGCAAGAAAGTTATTGAACTTAGGCCTCCGATAAATTGGAACAAAGGACATGCCGTTTTATGGATTCTTAAAAAGCTTAAGGACAAAAAGATGCTGCCTATTTATATAGGAGATGATTCAACCGATGAAGATTCTTTTCATGCTTTGAGAGAGAAGGGATTGACTTTTTATGTTGGCAAAAAGAGAAAAACTCTGGCAAAATACCGATTAAAAAACATAAAGGCAGTCTATCGGTTTTTACGTTGGCTTAATAAATAGGAAATAATAAAAAATGGAAACAGAAAAAATCGCAAAAGAGCCTTTTCGTTTTTACACATCTTCTCTTTTGGTTGAAATAACAGGGAAAAAGGCTTTTGATCTTGAAAGTTTTGTTAAAATTTTAAAAGAGATAGATGAGTCTTCCATTTTCTATCATGTCCACCATTCTTTTAGGGATTATACTTTTGCGCCAGGACAATATTCAAACGATTTTGCACGCTGGGTGGGGGAAGATTTAGAAGAAAGCGGCTTGGCCGAAAAGCTTGCCTCGGTTAATGTTAAAGATTTTACAGATTTAAGTTCTTTGCGAACCGAACTTGTAAAAATAATCGAAGATTATATAAAAAACAACTCAATAACGGCAAAAGCTCCTCGCGGTCGAGAATTTTATTTTTTAAGCAATATTGGAATTGTTGTTGCAACCCCGTATGAAGTAGTTACAATAAGAGAATTTACTGAAGCGCTTGATAAGGTTGGAATGAGATCTCTTTATTACCATTTTTTTGATGCTCGATTGAGATTGGGGCATAAAACAAATGATTTTTCAAACTGGATAAGAGGTTCGTTTGGAGATGAAATATTGGCGCAAAAAATAGAGCGGCTTGATCCATATTTTATGACAATGGATGAATTAAAATCCAGGATAATTGACTTATGCCTTGTAGAAAAAAAAGAAAAAGAACCGGGATTTTTGGATAAGATAATCAAGTTCATTTTTGGTAAATAATTATGGCTAAAATAAAATTTTCAGATTATTCAAAAATTATAAGACCGCAAAATTTCGACGAAATTATGCTGCTCGCAGAAAAATTGCAGGGCAAAACCGTTAAAATGGTAAATTCAACATCTGTTGGAGGTGGGGTAGCAGAGATGCTTCATCGTTCTGTTCCTCTTTATAATGAACTTGGATTAAAAGTTCGATGGGATGTAATAAAAGGCGGTGGCGAATTTTTCAATGTTACAAAAGCTTTCCACAATGCGCTCCATGGGAGTGAGGTTTCAATAACACCCCAGATGCTCGATGATTTTAAGGAAACAAATGAAAAAAATATGGCGGAACTTTTGTTTGATGAAGATGTCGTGATAATTCACGACCCCCAACCCCTCCCGTTAATTGAAAAAAAAGGGGCATCCAAATCCAAGTGGGTATGGCGCTGCCATATAGATACTTCAAGCCCTAATCAATTTGTTTGGGATTTTCTAAGAAAATATATAGAAAAATATGATGCCTCTATTTTTTCTTCTCCAAGCTTTGCTAAAGAACTTCCTCTTCCACAATATCTTATTCATCCGGCAATTGATCCGTTTGCCGAAAAAAACAGGGATCTAACAAGCAAAGAGATTGATGATGTTCTTAAAAAACATAACATCCCAACTGATAAACCTATTATCACGCAAGTTTCACGGTTTGATTACCTAAAAGACCCTATAGGCGTATTTGAAGTTTATAAGCTTGTAAAAAAGCATGTAGACTGCATATTCGTTTACGCAGGAGGGACAGCAAATGATGATCCTGAAGGGTCAAAAGTTTTATCGGAGCTACAAGAAAGAGCTTCTGGAGAGAAAGATTTTCATATTCTTCTTTTGCCTCCTTTTTCCGATTTTGAGGTAAATGCACTTCAACGCGCATCAACTATTGTCCTTCAAAAATCGCAAAGAGAAGGGTTTGGGCTTACGGTTACCGAAGCCCTATGGAAAGGTAAGCCTGTTGTTGCGAGTGCTGTCGGGGGTATCCCTCTTCAGGTTATACATAATTTTACAGGGCTTCTTGCCCATTCAATTGAAGGGGTTGCATATCAAATAAGATATTTATTAAACAATTCTCAAGTTGCAGAAAGGCTTGGGCAGTATGGGAGAGAGCATGTAAGGGAAAAATTTTTAATTACCAGCAAAATACGAAAATATCTTTTACTGTTTATCGCGCTCGAACATAAAAATAAAAACATCATAAATCTTTAAATCCCATAATTTTTCACCAGTATCATTATTCCATGCTTCAATAAAGCCATGATGATTATGGGGTGCAGTAAATTTTATACCATTATATATTAATGGTTCAACTTCTTTTGGTGCAGCTATTTTTGCCTGAACATTATTTTTAGTCATAAGTGTGAAAAAAATAAATATTAATATAAGTACATTCTTGAAAAACTTTTTCATAAGTATAAAGAAAAAATATAAAAAATTATTTTCGACAACTTAACTATATACTAATTAATTAACTTCCATCTGTCAAACAAGAAAAACAGTAGCAGTAGGGTGTAGGAGGGCATGGAAATTGCTAGTAACTTGGTAGAGGTGTTTTATTATGAATAACTTGATGCCGATTGAGAGGATAGAAAGTAAGATTTATTTGATTAGGGGACATAAGGTTTTGTTGGATTTTGATTTGGCTTTGTTATATCAGGTTTCTACAAAAAGACTTAATGAACAAGTTAAGAGAAATATGGAAAGATTCCCTGAAGACTTTATGTTTCAATTGACGAATGATGAGACAAACTTTTTAAGGTCGCAATTTGCGACCTTAAAGGTTAATGATGGTAAATCTTTAAGAGGTAAACATAAAAAGTATTTACCTTATGCTTTTACCGAGCAAGGGGTGGCGATGTTGTCTTCTATCCTGAGAAGCAAAACAGCTATTCAAGTAAATATACAAATAATGAGGACTTTTACGAAACTTAGGGCTTTAATTGAGGGCAATAAAGCCTTAGCTGAAAAATTGAAAGAACTTGAAGCTAAAGTTGGAACCAATACAGAAGATATTAAACTAATTTTTGAAACTATAAAGCAAATGCTTGCCGTGCCTGAAAAGCCTAAGAGGAAAATGGGGTTTTTGGCGTGAGATGAAAAGAATGTCCAATGATGGTATCGCTGTGCGATGTTTTATATTTATTCTTCAATCCAATCAACGGTTATGACTCTGAAAGTGTTTGAATTTATTGTTATTTTTATGTTGTTTTTTGTGTTTGTAATATAAAAGTTTTTTCCAATTTTTGAAAAAAACGGCTTCCCAGTCTCTTTTATGGTTTTAAATATAAATTCTTCAATTTGTTCTTTTAAAAGATTGATATTGAGCTTTTTATTTATTCTTATATAAACAAGCTCTGTATAACAAATATTTTTTAAAATTTCTGTTTTGTTGATATTCATATTTATACCGCTTGCTTAACAAAGAAATCCACATTTTTGTCTTTTATATCATTCAAAGATCTAATTTTCAAGTGACGGCGAAATTCTCCTGTTCCTTCAAGAAGCTTTTTTGGATCTTTCATAATAAATCCTTTTCCAAATTCAAAAGAAACATGGTTTTTTCTTGCAAAAAGGCCGCCAAAATCATTTTCCATAGAAAACATAATGCCGCCATACATCATCCTTTCATTGGTTTTCGGATAAAATTTAAAAACAATTTCACGAAGTTTTTGCAAGATGTTAAATTGTTTGTCATTAAACATAATAATATCTTCAAGAAATCGTTGAACCTGTTCGTTTTTGGATTTTTTCATAGCATTTTCCTTATTATGAGATTAAAGATTAAAGTTTATAAAATTATTCCTTATTCAATTAGGATTTTTTTGAATTGAGTATAACTATATAATAAGCGAAAATATTTTGCCATGTCAATCAAAAATTGCTGACTTTCCGTCGTTTTTATTCTTAACTCACTGCTTTCTACTATTTAATCCGTGGCATGAAAATTGCTAGTAACTTGGTAGAGGTGTTTTTATGGAAAATGTAGTGCCTGTTGAGATTATTGAAAAGAGGATTTATCTTATAAGAGGCCAGAAGGTGATGCTTGATAAAGATTTGGCGGAGCTTTATGGTGTAAGGACTTTTGTTTTAAATCAGGCTATTAAAAGAAATGTTGAGAGATTTCCTTCTGACTTTATGTTTTTCTTGACAAGAGAGGAAATTCTAAGGATATCACAAACTGTGATATCCTCTAAAAACATAAAATTTTCTAAAAATGTTAATGTTTTTACTGAAAATGGAATAGCGATGCTTTCTTCTGTTTTAAACAGTCAGCA
>MEUA01000029.1:47176-47437 GCA_001771505.1 candidate division WOR-1 bacterium RIFOXYB2_FULL_36_35 | reverse complement strand
TGCAAAGACGGATGGTTAATATCTTTTGCCAATAATTGAATTTGCTTGTTTGCTTTTTTTTGTATTTCAGAAGACACCCTCAAATATAATCGCTTGAATTTATTATATGCTTTAATCTTCACGTTTTTTAAGCTCTTTTAAAAGGTTTTTTACTCTTCCATCTCCTAAAATATTTCCAGATTTTTTGTCATCATCTACCTCGTTTTCCATTTTCTGCCACATCTTAGTCCAAAAATAAGATTGCGACGGAGAAAAATTTGA
>MEUA01000029.1:0-47151 GCA_001771505.1 candidate division WOR-1 bacterium RIFOXYB2_FULL_36_35 | reverse complement strand
CCTGCGGAAGCAGGAATCTATGTTTTACTAGAGAAATGGATTCTGACTTTCGTCAGAATGACAATTTACACAACTATTTATACACCATCGTATAATGCCACCCCAGACTTAAGTCTGGGGAATATTTACTCACAAATTCCCCACATTTTAATGTGGGGTGCCTATTTCGCAACAGCCCCATAATTCGGTCAAGAAAGATAAAATTCTTAGAATATTCTTTTATTGTTGACGCTGACTTTTGAAGCCATCATCTTGTTCCACGCGTCTCAATGACTGATCTCCCGGAGCTAATGACAAGCCCTTGGCAATCGCTCGCTCTATTGTTGTAAGCCTTTGCTTCAAAACACAATAAAACAAGGTTTGCTCATCTTCAGCCAATTGATCGTATCCATGCATTGACTCTCTTTGACTTGGAGAGTCATAAGCTATCCCGGCATCAAAGGTTATTGTTTCGCTTAAAAGACTAGAGTTCGTCCTTAATCCTTCAAGATAAGCTTCAGGTGTTTCTGATCTCCCCCAATTATTATCTCTAATCGCAACAGAAAACTCTGTCCATGTCATCCCCTGCCCAACTCCTATTCCCACATTAACAGGGAGACTATTTTCTCCCTTTGCTTCCATTGATCTCGCAGGTAAAAAACATATATCCCTGAGACTAAGCTGCCTCGGCAAGCTCTCTACAAATTTCAAAAATTCTGTTTCGTGTCCAGCGCCAACAAGCAATCTAGCAGCTTGCACTTTTCCTTCTATTCTTAGCCCTAACGCGCGACTGTGAAATAGCGTTCGAATATCCTTAAAAAGTTTTGGAAAATCAGGAGTGACGTTGCTCCCTCGTGTTGAAGAATTTATCATTTTTTCCCCTCCTATTAGAAACCCCGATTAAGATAATCGGGGTGAATTTTATCAGATAATCTTCTTAATGTTTTTATAAAAATTTCAGATGATTTTTAACAAAAAAAGAGGACTCCCTACACAAAAAATTCATTTCAACAAAATCGTTAATATAGCCTTTTGGACATGCAGGCGATTCTCGGCCTGGTCAAAGACAACGGAATTTGTGGAATCAACAACCTCATCGGTCACCTCTTCGCCACGATGCGCGGGAAGGCAATGCATAAAGATAAAATCAGGCTTTGCTAATTTGACCAACTCTCTATTGATTTGAAACTTTTCAAAATCCGCTTTCCGCTTTCTGCTTTCTGCCTCTTGCCCCATCGAGGTCCAAACATCCGTATAAATAACATCGGCATTTTTGGCCGCCATTATTGGATCATTTAAAATGTCTATCTGTATCCCCGCCATCTTTGCATCAGCAAAAGCCAATTTAACAATTTCTTCGTCAGGCTCATAACCAACCGGCACCGCAATAGTCAAATTAATACCGACTTTGGCACATGCAAACATGAGGGAATGGCAAACATTGTTCCCATCTCCAATATACGCCACCTTCAATCCTTTTCCATCTCTTTTTGCCCCTTCTAACCCCTTTTTCTCCCTTATAGTAAAAACATCCGTCAGCGCCTGGCACGGATGAAGAAGATCAGATAACCCATTTATAACAGGAACGCTGGCTGATTCTGCAAGGTCGATAACTTTTTTATGTTCAAACGTGCGGATCAAAATCCCGTCAGCATAGCGGGAAAGCGTTTTTGCCACATCGCCTATCGATTCTCTGGCTCCAAGCCCGATATTTTCCTGATCAAGATTGATAGCCAAACCTCCAAGTTGCCACATCCCTATTTCAAAAGAGACCCGAGTACGGGTTGAAGGTTTTTCAAAAATCATAACAAGGGATTTAGCCCAAAGATATTCATGCTTCTCTTTATCTTTCTGTTTCTGTTTAAGGTCGCAGGCAAGGCTAAGAATCTCCTCAACTTGCAAGGAGGTTAAATCATGGATGGATATTAAATCCTTCATATTTGTCCCTACTTTATCATAAAATTACATGAAAAACAATTTAAAAACCTATATCACTTTATTAAAAAAACAGCTCCTATTGCCTGTATGGCAAGCAACATCCCCTACCTGCTCAATTTTTGCAAGAAGCGCATCAGCATCACAATCGTAATAAAGCTCTTTTACTTTTTGAATGTGACCGGAAGTATCCCCCTTATGCCACAAAACCTTTCTTGATCGCGACCAATACCACATCTCTTTTGTTTCAACAGTTTTTTTATAGGACTCCTCATTCATATAAGCCAGCATTAAAACATCTCCTGTCTTATAATCCTGCGCTATAACAGGAATCAATCCATCTTTATTAAACTTTAAATTCATAAAAATTAGCCTCCTTATATTATGGGTCTGTTGCGTAATGGTCATTCCCGTGAAAACGGGAATCTATTTCTCAAAAAACAAGATGGATCCCCGCTTTCGCGGGGATGACAAATTGCAAAAACTATCATTAGGCAACAAGCCCATTATAATTAAAAATGACTTAATGACTAATGCGTACAATGTCAGTGTCGCCAAACGTTCAAAATAAAAAAACTTTTACCCCAATTATCATAATCGGGGTTTATTTCAAAAAACTGAAAAGTTACACTAATCCTCTTCCATCCTTCCCTTTTAGTCATTCTTAATTAAGTCATTTTTCATTCTTTTTAAGTGTCTCTGTTCAACTCTTGCAGCTCCCGTCCCCAAAAGTTCTTCAATTCGTTCTACAAGTTCCGGATTTATATCAACCCGATACTTGGAACCTGCCGCCACCTTCTGATCGTCATAATAGATTATCACAGGTTCATTCCCCCTATAAAACAACAAGATATCTTTCAGCCTTTCAAGAATCGCTTTATCTTTTAATTCAACCACCTCAATATGAAGAGACCTGACTTTCTCAAGTTCGGCAAGAGGCTCAACAGTCTCCGCCCACACATTCATCTCTTCGGTTCTTGCGTCCCTGTTAAGCTTCCCTTTTATTATTATAACAGCATCATCATTTAACAGATGCACATATTTATTATAAGTTTTAGGAAATATTACAAGGGGAATACTCCCCGACAAGTCTTCCAGTGCCGCAACCATCATCATGTCGCCTTTTTTGGTGGTAATTTTTCTGATTGAAGTCAATAATCCGCCTATTTTTACAATGTCACCCTCATATTTTTCAACGACATCCGCCACACGGTATTCAACCTGCCCTTCCAATGAATCAATCAAATTCTCCAGTGGATGCTTAGAAATATAAAGACCTAGTAATTCTTTTTCCATTCTTAATAATTCTTCCGATGTGTGGTCTACAGGTTCAATATTTTCCAGCAAATATTCATCTGATGGTTCTTTATAAGCCTGGGGAGTTACATCAAACATAAAAATTTGCCCGCTCGCCCGCTCTTTTTGCTCGCCAGAAGCGGCAGTGAGAACCCTCTCATAAACAGAAAGCAAATAATTTCTAGTTTTGCCGAAAGAATCCATGGCTCCCGACTTTATAAGGCTTTCTATCACCTTTTTATTGCAAGTCCTTGTATCAACCCTTCTGCAAAAATCCAAAAGAGATTTAAATGTCCCCTCTTTTTTTCTGCTTTCCAGTATAGACTCGATAGCGCCTATTCCGACATTTTTTATTGCGGTCAAACCAAACCGAATTCCTTCATCAACAACAGTAAAGACACGAGTGCTAAAATTAACATCGGGAGGCAAAACCTTTATCTTCATTCTTTGGGCTTCAGATATGTAAAGAGTTATTTTATCGGTATTCCCCATAATCGAGGTAAGAAGCGCCGCCATAAATTCTTCCTGGTAATTTGCTTTAAGATATGCCGTTTGGTAAGAAATCAAAGAATAGGCTGTTGAATGTGATTTATTAAAACCATATCCGGCAAATTTCGCACAAAGATTATACAATTCCGTAGCTTTATGCTTTGAAACATTTCTTTTAACCGCCCCTTCAATAAAAAGTTCCTTCTGCTTGGCCATTTCTTTAACTTTTTTCTTCCCCATTGCCGCTCGCAAAACATCTGCCTGGCCCATGGTAAAACCGGCAACCTTACTTGCAATTTCCATAACCTGTTCCTGATACAAAATTACTCCATAAGTCTCTTCAAGGATGGGAATAAGTTCAGGGAGATCATAATGAACGGGAATTTTTTTGTGTTTGCGTTTAACATAATCATCAACCATTCCCGACTCAAGAGGCCCTGGCCTGTATAAAGCAAGCAGTGCTATAATTTCCTCGAAATTATCCGGCTGTAAATCTTTCATTAATCCACGCATACCTCGAGATTCAAGCTGAAAAACCCCTATCGTCTCACCTAATCGCAAAAGTGAAAAAGTTTTATGGTCATTTAAAATAAGGTTGCCCATATCAATTTCCTCGTTTCTGCGTTCTTTAATAATATTTACGGCATGATCGATCATTGTCAGGTTTCTCAATCCCAAAAAATCCATCTTGAGGATCCCTATTTTTTCCAAATCTGTCATCTGATACTGGGTAACAATAGAATTTTCATCCAACCTTTGAAGGGGAAGATGCTCCATTAAAGGTTTTTCAGAAATTACAACCCCAGCAGCATGAACAGAGGCATGACGGGACAATCCTTCTAATTTTTTTGCAGTTTCTATTAAGTTTTTAACTTTTTCATCGCTATCATAAAGAGCCTTTAGTTCTTTATTAATGCTCAATCCATCTTCAATTGTAATTTTAGGGCCAAAAGGTATCATCTTGGCAATTTTATCAACCTCAGAAAGAGGCATCCTTTGGACCCTGCCAACATCTCTTATTGCGCCACGGGCTGCCATAGTTCCAAACGTTACTATTTGAGCAACATGATCAGTTCCATATTTTCTGTTGACATAATCAATAACTTCCTGACGACGCTCAAAGCAAAAATCTATGTCAATATCCGGCATGGATATTCTTTCCAAATTAAGAAACCGCTCAAAAAGCAAACCATACTTTAAAGGATCAATACTTGTTATCCCTAAAGCATAAGATATAATGGATCCAGCCGCAGATCCTCTTCCCGGCCCCACTTGTATCCCCTTGCTCCTTGCAAAATTTATAAAATCTTGAACTATAAGGAAATATGCAGCATACTCCATCTTCTCTATTGTATACAACTCATACTTAACCCGATCATTAATTTCAGGAGGGACAACAAGTTTCTCCTGGCCCATAGCCTCAATTTTTACGCCATATTTTGTCTTAATGCCATCCCAAACAAGCTTTTCAAGATAAGAATTAGGGGTCTCTCTATCCGGAACTTCGAAATTGGGAAGATGTAATTTCCCAGTTTCAAGTTCAAAATTACATTTCTCGGCAACTTCCAGGGTATTGTCAATAGCCTGTGGAACATCTTTAAAAACTTCAAACATCTCTTCCGCAGACTTAAGATAAAACTGGTCATTTTCAAATCTTAAACGTTTTTCTTGATCTAAAAAAGAGTTTGTCCCTATACACAGTAAAACATCTTGGGCAAAAGCATCTTCTCTTTTTAAGTAATGAGCATCATTTGTAGCCACAAGTTTTACGTTTAATTTTTTTGCAACTTCAATTATTCTAGGATTGACTGTTTTCTGATCATAAAGTCCCATATCCATAATCTCAATATAAAAATCGTCTCCAAAAAGATCTTTATAGAAAGAGATAGCATCAATCGCTTTATCTTGCTGATTGTTTAATAAATGAACTCCTATCTCCCCCTGAAGACACCCCGACAAACAAACAAGACCTTTGTTGTATTTTCCCAAAAGCTCCTTGTCAATACGAGGTTTATTATAAAATCCTTCAAGCGAAGCTAACGACACAAGTTTAATAAGATTTCTATACCCTTCTTCATCCTTTGCCAAAAAGGTCAAATGAAAAGGGGATCTATCCTCTTTAGTCTCTTTGTCAAGCCGACTGCGGGGAGCAAGATATAACTCACATCCAATTAAAGGTTTTATTTCATGCTCTTTACATTCAAGAAAAAACTTAACGGCAGCATACATATTGCCATGATCCGTCAAGGCAACAGCAGACATATCAAGCTCTTTTACTCTTTTGACCAGCTCCGTAATCTTTGAAGCGCCATCTAATAAACTATATTCGGAGTGGACATGAAGATGAACAAACTTACGAGGCATTATTTATAGATTATAACAAAAAAGAAGGAAATCATCTACCGTCGGAACATACGATCGCATGTTCCGACGGTGTCAAAAACTAACCACCAATTTTAAACATTTTAGTGCCGCACTTTGGACACTCGCCCTTGGTGGCTTTTCTTCCGTTTTTTAAGGTGACTGCTTTAGGCTCTTTCATTTCAGTTTTCTTCTTGCATTTTACACAATATCCTTTAACTTCTACCATTATTATTCACCCCTTTAAATTAAGATAAAAAGATTATACAAGATGATTGTCCATTGTCAAGCCAGAATGCGTTTTTCAATTTTTTTTCATCAACATCGGTTTTCTCCCTGATAGCAGTAAAAAGAGGACAGCCATGCGAACCGCAACTCCGTTTGTCACCTGTTCTAAAATCACATTGTAAGGGCCATCGGCAACCTCAGAAGTTATTTCAACTCCACGATTAATAGGTCCCGGATGCAAAACAACTATATCGGACTTACATTTTTTGAGCCGATCGGCAGTTATTCCGTAAAATTTATGATATTCTTCAACAGACGGAAACAATCCCTCTTCCTGCCGTTCAAGCTGGATCCTTAAAACATTTATAAAATCTGCATCTTCTATAACTTTCTCAAGCTTATAGGAAACCTCACACCCCAGTTCTTCTATATTTTTTGGGATTAGTGTTGGGGGCCCTACTACTACAACTTTTGCGCCAAGTTTGTTTAATCCCCAGATATTACTACGGGCAACTCTTGAGTGCGCAATATCCCCAACAATAACAACCCTCTTCCCTGCAATATCCCCTCTCTTCTCTCTCATTGTAAAAATATCAAGAAGCCCTTGCGTCGGATGTTCATTGCAACCATCTCCCGCATTAATAACCGCTCCTTTTATGTTTTTCGCTAAAAGATGCGGAGCTCCTGACATTTTGTGACGGATAATAACACCATCATAACCCATAACTTCAAGATTTTTTGCAGTATCAATTAAGGTCTCCCCTTTTTTCACGCTGCTTTGCGCCAAAGCAATATTTGTAGTGTTTGCGGATAAGTTTTTTGCGGCAACATCAAAACTTGTGCGGGTTCTAGTTGATGGCTCATAAAAAAGAGTGACAATATTTTTACCAAGAAGCGCAGGGACTTTGCGAACTGGACGCGTCATAACTTCTTTCATAGATTGAGCGGTATCTAAAATAAGATTTATATCCTCTGCGGTAAGATAACGCAGGCCAAGAAGATCTTTTGTTTTAAGGCCTTTTACCTTGTTCATTCTAACCTTTTTTAATTATAGCATAAACATATGAAATCCGCTGTGTGTACTTGTAAAAATAAAGCTTTTTAATTTTTTGAAGCCACTAATGCTTTTAAACCAGAGTTTGTTGTTGGAGTCAAAGGTTTTTGACCTTTTTCTTGTTGAGCAATAGGGACCCCTGCTACACTTTTTCCTGAAAAAGACAAGATTTCTTTTTGAAGCTCAATGCCGTGAAAAAGCCCGGTTAAAAAAATGTAATTTTCATTAGTAGTACGCTTGCTAAGATCACGTATAATGTAAAGGTTCCATAAAAGAAGAGGGATAAAAACACTCAAAAAAGGAAACGCAGGTATACCTCTCCCATCAGCAAACAAAAACGATGGACCTAACGCGGAACCTAAAGTTCCTATAAAAAGAGCAATTAGCGGAGTTAAAATTGATATTAAACTTTCATCTTTTTCATCAAACAAGAAAGAAGTTATCCTTTCTACTTTTTCAGAGGGAAAATCTTCAAAATTCCGTTCAAAAAGAGGGTTTCTGTTTTCAAAAAGAACCCATAAAATAGCTTCTGTTGTTTTGCTTTTCAATGTTTGGACTAATGCTTCATAATATCTTAAAGTTATAATTTCTTCCGGTGTTCTCTGAGCCTCCATTCTGTCTGCGTTAAAAATTTTTGGAAATATTATCTTTTGAGAAGCTCCCCTTTGAATCCGCATATTTTTATAATTATCTCTAGCTTCCCTCAACCCTATATTTTCTTCAAAAAAGTTCCTTGTAACATCACCAGTCAAAAACCCACTCCCAAGATACCGAATAATTTTACCTTCTACCTCTTCTGGCTTTTCAGCTCTTTTAAAAGAAGCCCCTATAGTCCCCCATTTTAAACATCTTTCCAAGACAATCTCTTTGGATTGAATAAACCCATGCCAACCGGAGCTTTCAACATCGCCACGCAACATAGCTGTTTTTAATGCTTCATTTTTAACGCAAAGAACCAATCTTGGTTCTTTTACACTGTCATATGCGAATCTTTTTACTCCTACTTTCATCCTTTTCCTCCAATATAGTAAAACATAGGCCCCTTAGCTTTGCGCAGGACAGGTCTTTTCGAATTCTAAAATGCTACTTAAACCTAGTGAGACTGTTGCGTAATGACAGTTTTTGTAATTTGTCATCCCCGCGAAAGCGGGGATCCATCTTGTTTTATGAAAAATAGATTCCCGTTTTCACGGGAATGACCATTATGCAACAGTCCCCTAGTATAAATAACCCCGATTATCTATATCGGGGTTAATCTGACCAATATATTACATCATTGCTACCTGAGTCTCCTGACACATGCCAACTACTACCACCATTGCCATGAGATATCCCTCCCCCACTACCACTATTATAACAAGATAATTTTTTTATCAATCGCCCGTGATTATCTTTATGTACTTTGTCTAAAATTATTCCCAATGCGTTAAAATCATCTATACAATTAAGGATGCCAGCTGCTTTTTTAATTTGTCTGTCTGAAACTTTTTTTTCAAAAAGTTCTATAAATTGTATAAATTTAGAATCAAATGTAAAGTTTCTATACATATTTCTCATCAACAAATATGATTCGCAAACAAGTAAAGGCAAAGCAATTCCCGACAAAAAGCCTACTCCCGCATAACGCATAAACCCATAATTCTCATAAAAAAAACTGTATGCTAATCCCGTTAATCCACCTAAAATCCCGGCAACAAAGATATAGCCTATTCCTCTTCCTATAACTGAATCTCTATTAAAATCTTTCCCCCAATTTATTTTCCGGTAAAAATCGCCTCTATTAAAAGGAGAGAAAGTATCATTATCGATCTTTAAAGAAACGCCCATCGCAGCAAATGCAAATTGCATATCGGCAACAGTATCACTTATTAAAATACTAAAAAAACGCCTGAAATACCCTTTGGGGTATATACCTTTTTCAAAATGTACCATACTATCTTCATGTTTATTACCTATAATTCCTGCCGCTCTTAATCCTTTCGCATAAAGAGAAATTCCTATACATAAGTCAGTTCCATTTGCTACATCCGCAGTAGTCCGTTCGCCCATAACAGTTAAATTAATCTTTAAATTATTATTACTTGCCATTTCTCTCAAAAGTCTATCAAGCATATGCCCTCTGCCGATTAAGCGAAACTTATTAAGCAGTCTAGCAGTTGTTGTTATATTTCTTTGTGTTTCCACAAGGCAAACAGTCCCTTTTATCTTATCCATTGTCACCCTATCCTGACTTTCATAATGATATATCGATAAACTCTGTGGGAAGATTTCAGCCATATTGCCGCAATTCCATCTAACGATTTTTGCTTTCTGTTTTGCTATAATTAGTCAAAATGCAAATTCGATTTAAAATAATTTTAGTCGTAATAATTTTATTTATTTTATCTTTCTCTGCCTTAAAGCTATCCCGCGTTCTTCCCGTTGAGAGCTCAAAAACCTTTCAAACAATGGGAACATTTGTAACAATAAAACTAAAAAGCACCGATGCAAAAACCGATATACAAACCGCGTACAATAAAATAAAAGAATTGGAAAAAAAATTAAATCGATTCGATCCTCAGAGTGAAGTGAGCAAAATAAACAACGCAAACCCTTACGTAAAAATAAAGATAAGTAAAGATACCTATAATTGCATAGCTCTGGCAAAGCAAGTTTCCAAAGTAACAAACGGAGCTTTCGACATAACATTGTCAGGTAATTATCAAAATATCAATCTTAATCCTAATGATTACAGCATAGAAAAACTAAAAAAAGATATTTATATAAACCTAGATGGCATAGCTAAAGGTTTTGCCGTGGAAAAAGCAAGAGATCTCCTCTTTAAAAGAGGGATAAAAGATGGTATTATAGATGCAACAAGCAGTATTGCGATCTTTGAAATACCCAAAAGAATAGGCATAAAAGACCCTTTTAAAAAGGATCATGTTTTTGAAGATTTTATTTTGGGTCATGGGAAAGCTCTTTCAACCTCTGGAATTTATGAACAGGGAAACCATATTATAAACCCAAAAACAGGTAAGACTCCAAAGACATGGGTTTCTGTCACAGTAATCGGACAGGATGCCGGATTTTTAGACGGGCTTTCAACGGGACTTTTTGTTATGGAAGAGAGAGAGGCTTTGAGCCTTTTAAAAGAGCTTTATTTATCAGCAATACTCATTAAAAAAGATGGCAAGGTTATTAAAGTAAATTATGAAAATTCTAGCTCTTAACTGTGGCAGTTCTTCAATAAAATACAAGGTTTTTGACTGGACAATAAAAAAACTCCTTGTTAAAGGCGAAGTAGAACGAATAGGAATTCAGGGATCGTTTATTAAGCAAGAAAGCAACGGAAAAAATCCTTATCTGGAAAATCATGAATGTAACGACCATAAGGAAGCAATAAAACTGATAGTAGAAACGTTGCTAAATAAAGAGTATGGGGTCTTAGAAAATTTATCACAAATAGATGCCATAGGACATAGAGTTGTCCATGGAGGAGAAAAATTTAAAAGTTCCGTAAAAATAGACCAAGATGTACTTCAAGCTATAAAAAATGTTCAAGATTTAGCCCCTTTGCATAATCCACCCAATATAGCAGGGATAGAAGCAGCCCAAGAACTTTTTTCCGATGTCCCTCAAATTGCGGTATTTGACACGGCGTTTCATCAAACCATGCCAGAACACTCTTATATGTACGCAACCCCTTATGAATGGTATGGCATGTACGGAGTAAGACGGTACGGATTCCACGGAACCTCTCATTTATATGTTTCAAGGCGCGCCGCTGTAATGCTCGGCAAAAAGCCAGGCGAGACAAATGTTATAACTTTACACATCGGAAACGGGGTCTCTATCTGCGCGGTTAAAAATGGATTTTCTATCGATACAAGCATGGGGCTTACCCCTCTTGAGGGAGCCGTAATGGGAACCCGATGCGGAGATATAGATCCCGCAATTATTTTATTTATGATAGAAAAAGAAGGGTTTTATGCCGAAGAGATAGACAAGGTCCTAAACAAAAAGAGCGGATTACTTGGAATTACAGGAAAATATATGGACAGGCGCGACATTGACAAAGCGGCAGAAGAGGGAGATGAACGGTGTAAACTGGCCCAGGAAATTGAAGCTTACAAACTGAAAAAATATATCGGAGCATATGCTGCCATACTTGGAAAAGCAGATGCTGTTGTCTTTACGGCAGGCGCCGGAGAATTAAACTGGAAACTCAGGGAAAGAGTTTTATCAAACCTGGAAAATATCGGAATTTCTTTTGATAAAATAAAAAATCAAGCAGCTGTAAACAGAGAAGAGAGAGATATTTCATCTCACGATTCAAAAGTAAAGATTTTGGTCATACCAACAGATGAGGAGAGGGTTTTTATTGAAGATGTTGTCGCAATTTTAGAAAACAACTATAAAAGGCATACGGAGTTTATCTATTCGTTTGACTTGGCAGATTATAACAAAAGATTATAGAGTCATTCAAAGTAAAAAACATGAATAAAGAAGACAAAAAATTATTTCCATTGACAGTCTTCAGATCAAAAACGGATCTGATCTGCGGCGCTCTGCCAATCAGCCAAAAAAACAAAGGATTCTTAAGAGAAATTACCTATCCCTGGGATTTAATATCTAATTTAAAAGAAGATATAGAGGAAGATTTTAGATCTATGGATATTGGGATTAAAGGGAAAGTTCACAAAACCGCTGTTTTGATTAACAAAGAAAATATTCATATCGGAAAAGATGCGGAAATTTCTCCTTGCGCTGTTTTAGATGCTTCAAAAGGCCCTATTTATATAGGAGAAAAAACAATAGTCCACCCTCATACCCTGATAAGAGGCCCTTTATATATAGGAAAAGAATGCAGAATTGCGGGGGAAATAGTCCATTCAGTCATTATGGATTATACAAACAAAGGGCACTATGGATTTATTGGCCATTCTTATATCTGCTCATGGGTAAATCTGGGAGCAGGAACAACAAATTCAAACTTAAAAAACAATTATGGCAATGTAAAAGTCCAAGTTGACGGAAAAATGATAGATTCAGGACAAACATTTCTCGGCTGTTTTATAGGAGATCATACAAAAACAGCAATCGGAACAATGATATATACGGGATGTGTTGTAGGAGTCTGCGCAAACCTATTCGGAGAGCCTTATTACAAAAAGATGATCCCATCTTTTGCCTGGGGTACAAAAGGGAAACAAAGCATAACACAGGCAATTGAAATTGCAACAGCCGCAATGGCAAGGCGTAACGTTGAATTCACTTCAAAAGATAAAAAACTATTTAACGAAGCTTTTGACTTGCCTTCTTAAAGAGGCTGCTATTTAATTATAACCCTATCTACCCCATCAATTTCCAAAACTTCAACAGCAACGTTTTCATTAATGTTTGTCGGAATTTTTTTACCCACGTAGTCCGGATGAATAGGCAGTTCACGATGTCCCCTGTCAACTAAAGCTACCAGCTGAACTTTTGCGGCACGCCCATAATCTTTTAATCCATCCAAAGCGGCCCTCGCCGTACGGCCCGCAAAAACAACGTCATCAACCAACACAACGATCTTATCATCAATAGAAAAAGGCATGTCGGACTTTCGGACTGTTATATAATCACCTTTTTTTGTAAGATCATCTCTGTATAAAGAGACATCCAAAGAACCAACGGGAATAAGTTCCTTCTCAGACTGATCGATAATTTTTGCAATCCTCTTTGCCAACGGAACTCCCCTGTTCATTATTCCGACTAAAACTATGTTATGAGCCCCTCTATTATTCTCGACAATTTCATGCGCTACCCTTTTTAACGCTCTATTCATAGCTATTTCATCCATCAATATCTTTTCTTTTACCTTCCCGTTGTTATTATTTTTCATATTCATCCATCTCCTTTTTATCCAAGATTACTTACTCTAAAACCGTAAATATTATGCTACCAAGGTATTTGAGTTTACCAAACTTTTCAAATAAGAATCTATGCCGTTTAATATTTTTTCCTCCTTGGATTCGGCGTAAATTCGTAAAACAGGCTCTGTCCCCGAAGGTCTGCAAAGAAACCAACTTCCGTCTTTTAAAATGACTTTGATACCATCTGTTTTTCTTACTTCTGAGATTTTAACACCTTCAATCTCTTTCAAAGAAGTATTCCCCAATTCCTTTATTATCGCATTTTTTTGATCTTCACTCAAAGCCAACTTTTTTCGCAGCTCTTTAAACAAGCCTATTTTTAAAACCAAATCATCCCAAATTCTGGAAAGAGATTTCTTGCGTTTTGCAACCATTTCAACAACAAGTAAATTTGCCAATATCCCGTCTTTCTCCGGAATATGTCCTTTAATGGATAATCCCCCGCTCTCTTCTCCTCCAATTATGACATCTTCTTTCATCATCCAATCAGCAATATGCTTAAATCCTACAGGGGTTTCATGAATATTAACTTTATGGAGTAAGGCTATTTCATCTATCATAGATGTTGTTCCAACTGTTCGAACCACAGATCCCTTTAACTTTTTATCTACAAGCAAGTATTCAAAAAGCATCGCTATAATCTGGTTGGCAGAATAATAAACTCCAGCCTCATCAACTATTCCAAACCGGTCTGCGTCTCCATCATTTGCCAAACCTAAATCAGCCTTTGTCTCTTTAACTTTTTCCTTTAAATTATAAAGAAGTTCAGAAGAAGGTTCTGGATTGTTTCCGCCAAACAAAACATCCCTGAAATTATTTATCGATTCAATATTACAATTTAAATTTTGAAGGATGTAATCCGTATATCCTCTCCCAGACCCATGCATCGAATCATAAATAATTTTAAGGCGCGCACCTTTTATACTGGAAAAATCGATCAAAGATGACAAAAAATCAATATATTTTTCCCGAGGTTTAAAATGTTTTATCTCGCCAATATCACAGGTGGAAGCACAATGTTTTTTGCCGCTGCTAATATTTTCCTCTATCTCTTTTGTTATCTCTTCGTTTGCGGGCCCCGCATACTCTGGAATAAATTTTATACCGCAATATTGAGGAGGGTTATGCGATGCCGTAAGCATAACAGCTCCACATGCTTTTTTATCTTTAACTGACCAGGCAATAACAGGTGTAGGAGTATCGCGATCCGGCAATAAAACATTTATTCCCAAATCTTTCATAACTTTAGCAACTTCAAAAGCAAACTGATCCGCCAAAAAACGAGGATCATATCCTATAATAAGCGGTCTGCCTGTTTTCTTGTGTTCTATTAAATACAAAGCAATGGCAGAGGCTACTTTTCGAACATTTTCAAAAGTAAACTCGTCAGATATTATAGCCCGCCAGCCATCTGTTCCAAACTTTATCATCTTGTTTACAATTTTATCATAAACAGATAAAATTAAAAAGAATGAAAGCCCTACAAAAATGGATGAAAGAAGCTGTCAAGGAAGCTAAAAAAGCCTATAAAAAAGAAGAAGTCCCCATAGGATGTATAGCCGTTTTACAAGATAAAATCATAGCAAAGGCGCATAATGTCAGAGAAACAAAAGAAGATCCACTGGCTCATGCGGAGCTTTTATGTATAAGAAGAGCAGCAAAAAAGTTAGGGGAATGGCATCTTAACGACATTACACTTTACACAACGCTTGAACCATGTCTCATGTGCGCAGGAGCCATAATTCATGCTAAAATAAGAAATGTTGTCATAGGAACAAGTTCCCCTGATAACGGAGCCGGAAGATTATTAAGAAAACATAATGTCAAACTAACAAAAGGGATTCTTAAAGAAGAATGCGGAAAAATACTTAAAGATTTTTTTAAGAGGTTGAGAATGAAGGAAGTGTGAGTTTGAGTGTGTGGGGATGTAATTTGTAATTAGCAATTGTAATTTGTTTTTTGTGTTAGAGGCGGGCAATGGGAAACAAATTACCAACTACAAATTACCAATTACTAAGCCTGGAGGGGTGTCCGAGCGGCTGAAGGAACACGCCTGGAAAGCGTGTATACATTAACGTGTATCGAGGGTTCGAATCCCTCCCCCTCCGATTTTTCGGCTAATTACTAACTACTCACACTAATTACCAGTTACAAAACCCCTCAGGTCGTTTCTTTTTTGAAAAGCTCTTTCTGTATTCTCTCTTTTGCGAATTTCATTTTACCTATAACCTCAGCAGCCTCAGCGCGCGTAAAAGGATTATTAGGTTCAAATAATCCTCCGCTTAGATATTCCAGAAAACCTGCTTCCTTTGCAGCTATTATATAACGGGCGGCCCAATGGATTTTATTAACATCGCTATAAGGATTTGAAGAGACTGTAGGAGGGATTATAAGCCCCGCAAATTTTGTAAGAACTGTAATAGCCTCGGCTTTATCAACTACTTTCCATGGCTTAAATTTCCCGTCTCCATATCCTGAAACATAATTTTTCTCCAGAGCCACTTTAATATAAGGAGCAGCCCAGTTGTCTTTGTCAACATCAATGAAAAGATCTTCTTTTATGGATTTATCCACCCCGAACCCTTTAGCTTTAACCAAAAGAACCGCTAATTCCCCTCGGGTCAACGGTTGTTCAGGCCTAAATGTATTATCCGGATAACCCTCTATCATTCCAAGCGTAGCTAAATGCTCTATAGCATCCTTTGCCCAGTAATCGGATGGAACATCTATAAAAGTTTTTAAGTTTTCAATTCTGTGAAGCTGTGTCATAAATACTTCTTTATTCAAAATATTTTCAGCTTTAAAGGGTTCTCTTTCGTTTAAAAACCCTATTGAGAAAAAGTGGGCCGCATTATCTGAAATATCACCATACTGGTGGTAAGCATAATCAAAAGTAAATCCTTTGTATTTTAATCCAACTCCTGCAGCTAAATTATTATCAACCCCTACCCCACTTTCTGTAGCTTTAGGTTCTTGATCAATGCCAAACCTTAAAGCCAAAATAGGATTTACCCACCACTCCCCTCCCATATGCCATGTCGAAGGACGAACATCATAATTCATTTCAAGATCAAGATTTACCAACAAGTCCTGATCTCTGTACTTGTAAAGACCTTCTTTTCCTAAAACTTTACAGGAAGTTCCTAATTTAAAAGAGGAAGGGATCCCTTCCTCTTTCCCTGTTCCCCATGTAAATTTGCCAAAACTTGAAGCGGGCAAAATGTTTTGCATTGTAAGACCAAGGTCAAGCCAATTTCTAAAAAACCATTTGAAGCCAATATCCATATCTGAGCCATATCCACTCCCCCCCTCCATAGAACCAGAAGTATCAGAAAAACCTTGATAAAATAATTTGGCATTTCCACCAAGAGAAAAATTTCCAAAAAAACGCTTTGCAAAAGAAAAATACATTAACGAAGAAGAATAATCGGTGGAACCATACTGATTAATAGTTGTTTCTATTGTAGTCTGAGTTATGGTAGTAAGTGGAATACCCGGGGTAGAAGCTCCTATGTATCCAAATCCAAAAGTCCCAAAAGACACAGGATTACTAATACCAAAAGAGACATAAGTGACATCACTTAACATTTTTCCCGTCATGGAAACAAGCGCAAGATTAGGCAGAGAAGCTAAGCCTGCCGGATTTAAAAAAATAGCGGAAGCGTCTTCCGCTCCACCCGTATAAGCGCGGCCTAAAGAGAGGGGGCGCGCGCCAATTCCAACATCTCCTAAATCAGCAGAAATTCCCCAAGCATAAAGAGAAAATAAAAAAAGAAAACAAATTAGGAAACAAAAAATCTTCATTGATTTTGTAATTATAGCAGAAGAGATCAAGGTTTCAAGACATTTACCCGTATACATTTAGACTTATCTAGATTATGTCAAAACATATCTTTCAATTCGCATTTTTTAGCTTCAAAAGCTTTTTTCATATAATCTTCAACATAAGCAGGATCAAAACTGATTGTTGAAAAAAACCCGATGAAAGCAATTTTTTTGCCTGGAAAGGTATGAATTGTTAAAAGTGACCCATTAAACAATAATGTTCCTGAAATCCCATCTTTTTCAAGATTTTGCATATTTTCATGTTTAAAGATATACGGAGCTTTAATCTTTTTATTTCCCGTACTTTCAAAAAATTTAATAAATAGATCTGAAAGAAAATCCAAGTTTTTCAATCTTTCGTAAGAACACTCATAACAATATAACTCCAAATGAAATCCAACCCCATGAATATTATCTTCTTTTAACATAACTTATATAGTTTAACAGAATTATAAAAATGTTTCGAGTACCTCCTTTCAAATTAACTGAATTTCTGTTAAAATTCAATCTAAATCATGAAAAAACTTCCTGATAAAAAAGGCTATTTTGGAAAATACGGCGGACAATTTGTTCCAGAAACACTTGTTGCCCCTATTGATGAGCTTACAAAAGCGTATCTTAAATATAAAAAAGATAAAAGGTTCAAAGAAGAACTTAATTATTATTTTAAAAATTTTATAGGCCGTCCTACTCCTCTTTATTTTGCGGAAAATTTAAGCCGCCAATTCGGTTGCAAAATTTATCTTAAACGCGAAGACCTCTGTCATACAGGAGCTCATAAACTTAACAATGTAATCGGTCAATTACTCCTTGCAAAAAGAATGGGAAAAAAGAGAATAATCGCAGAAACAGGAGCGGGACAGCATGGGGTTGCAACCGCGACTGGGACCGCGCTTTTTGGACTAGAATGCACAGTCTACATGGGAGAAGAAGATATAAAAAGGCAAGCTTTAAATGTCTTCAGAATGGAGCTTCTTGGCGCAAAAGTCATCCCTGTAACATCAGGAACAAAAACTTTAAAAGACGCTATAAACGAAACTATGCGCGATTGGATGGCAAACGCAAATGATACGTTTTATTGCCTGGGCTCTTGCGTAGGCCCACATCCCTACCCCATGATGGTAAGGGATTTTCAGTCGGTAATAGGACTTGAAGCAAAAGCACAGCATTTTGCGGCAGAAAAAAAACAGCCAAATTATCTTGTTGCCTGTGTCGGCGGAGGATCAAATTCAATCGGGCTCTTTTATCCGTTTTTAGATAATCCGGAAGTTAAAATAATCGGCTGTGAAGCAAAAGGGGCCGCCCCTTTAAGCTGCGGAGGAACTATAGGAGTACTGCACGGATCAAAATCGTACATTTTACAATCAAAATCCGGACAGATATTAAATACCCATTCAATTTCTGCGGGTTTGGATTATTCAGGAGTTGGACCGGAACACAGCTATCTAAAAGATACGGGACGGGTAAAATATCTCCCGGTTTCAGACAAAGAAGCCCTTTACGGGTTTAAACTCTTATCTGAAAAGGAGGGGATTATTCCTGCACTAGAATCTTCCCACGCTATCGGATATTTAAAAAAGATGAAATTAAATAAAAACGACACTGTCATTGTTTGCCTCTCAGGACGGGGAGACAAGGACGTGGAAAGCATCAAAGATATCATTCTTTAAATCAGATATCTTATATTAAAAAATGATGTTCTAATCTTATTTCATCAGGCGTAAACACGTGGATCCCTTCTTCTCGACTTATTTTTATGGTCTCCAAATTTAACTCTGCGGATCTTCTTCCTTCCTCATCAGCTTCAGACGCATTTAGCACCCTTTTAAAAACTTCTTCTGCGTGATCTAGATCCCCTTGAAGGAAAAACATCCCTCCCAAATTTAATTGTGCCCGCCAATACAAAAAAGAGTTAACTTCTATCTTTTTAAAACATTCTGCCGCATCATCAAACTTATTTTCCGATATTAAACAGACCCCTTTATTATATAAAGTGTCACTGTCTCCGGGAACCAAATCCAAAATACTATCATAACATTTATAAAGCTCATCAAATGCTATATCGTGTCCTTTTATCCTTAGATACTCAAGTATCTCAACTTTGGCTTGGAATGCCGCAACAAATTCCGGATCATGGTTTATTGCACTATTTAACCAGAAAATCGCACTGGGATAAGATTCTTGCTCTCTAAACTTTAGTCCTTTGATAAAACTACCTTGAGCAGATGACAGCCTACTATTTTCTTCTTCCCCCAAAAGGGAAAAAGCATATCCTCTGGCTTCCCATATTTCAGCCGCATCAGGGAAGAGTTCAAGGGCGCGGTCAAGATGTCTCATTGCTTCGCGTATAACAGGTTGCCCAGTAAATCCTGACCTTAAAATTACATCCGCCTTACGATAATGGCCTTCTGCCAACGAAAGAACCTCTTTTCCTCTTTGCACAACAACAGGTTTTAAGGGTCTTGCCGGAAGAAACGAATTAACAGCTACTTTCATATTTAATCAAACTCCTTATATTATAATTATCCTGTTTAAAAAGCTAAAATTTCAGCTTCTTTTATGTAACTTTTATTTGACATCCTCTTACAATTTCACCTATACGCAAAAATATTTTTTGGTTTGAGACAAAACTTTTTGTGCAGATAGGAATCAAAATTGATATAATACAAAAAGATGAACTCAAAGATATCAAACGCTTTTAAAAACAATAAAACCCTTATCCCTTACATAACCGTAGGAGATCCCTCTGCTAAAAAAACAGAAGAACTTGTTTTGGAATTTGAAAAAGCAGGAGCCAATATTATCGAGCTTGGCATCCCATTCTCCGATCCAATAGCCGATGGACATATAATCCAGGCATCTCATTTGCGAGCCCTTAAAAACGACACTTCCCTTTCTGACGCTTTTAAACTTGTAAAAAGATTGAGAAAAAAGACGCAAATTCCTTTAATCTTTATGCTAAGCATTAATCTTGTGGAAAAATATGGAACAGAAAAGTTTTATCGTGATTGCAAATATTTTGGCGTAGATGGAGTTATTGTACCGGACAAGACACTAGAAACGCGGACAGTTAACAGTGTACAGCGTACAGTAGATACAATATTACTAGTTTCTCCTACCACATCAAACGAGAGGATTAAGAAGATAGTTAAAAAGTCGAGTGGTTTCATATATTTAGTTTCAACTCTCGGAATTACAGGAACGAGAAAAAGTTTGGCAAATGATTTGCAGTCTTACATAAGAAGAGTAAAAAAAGAGACAAAAAAACCGATCGCCGTTGGGTTCGGAATAAGCACGCCGGATCAGGCGAAAGAGACGGTAAAATATGCCGACGGTGTAATAGTCGGTTCAGCAATAGTCGATTTCATCGGTAAAAAGAGATATAATGAAGCCATAAAATTAGTCAAAAAAATAAGAAATGCCATGGATAATGATCAATAAACTACATTTTATAAGCTATGTTAGATAGAATAATATACAGAACAAAACAATTTATTTTTGCACTTAGCGCCAAAATGTCCGAAGAAGACAAGATTTTTGTCAGACAAAATCTTGATATAAAAGAGGCCGCGCTCTTTTTTTCTCTTCCAGAATATGAGCAAAAACATTGCGTGGTTGTCTCAAGAAGAATGTACGCGGAATCAAGAGACAGAAAAGATCTAGACAGCAAAAAAATCATACGGCTAGGGCTTTTGCACGATGTAGGAAAAGCGGCAATTAAACTCTCTATTTTTACAAAAGCCTCAATGGTAATGATAAAGAGACTGGCAACGCCTGTTTATGATTTTTTTTCCAAAAAAGGTGAATGTGAAACTTCTCCTTCATTTTATCGAAAATTTTATGTGCACAAACACCACGGCCATATAGGATCAGAAATGCTAAAAAGAATAGGTGAAAGTGATGACATTGTAAATGAAGTCGCAATGCACGACGAATCCGTAATGTCACACGACTCTTACATGCGGATTTTAGATGAAGCTGACAGCACTTATTAAGTAATGATTTAATGACTAAATTGTGCAGATGTGTTATAAGAAGGAAATAATATAAAATGGCAATTAATAAAAAACAAGAATACACAAAAGATCACGCAAAAAGCGGAATTGAGGCAAAACTCCCTCCAATATATATTTTCCCAAGCTATTACAAAAAATATGATGTGGAAATTATAACAGAGGAATTTACTTCTATCTGCCCAAAAACAGGACTTCCAGACTTTGGGAAGATCAAAATTACATACAGACCAAACAAAAGTTGCATCGAGCTTAAATCTTTTAAAATGTATTTATTAGGTTACAGAAACCTGGGAATATTTAATGAAAATGTTATAAATAGAATATTAGAAGATATAGTTTCTGCGTGTAAACCGACATATATAGAAGTAATAGGTGAGTTCACATCCCGCGGCGGGTTAAAAATCAGTGTGATTGCCAAATATCCCAGAAAATAATTTATTTTAACCCCGATTATTAACGGTGAAATCAGAAATCAACCCCAATTATGATAATCGGGGTTAACTATAAACTAAATTGATTTTATCTCTAAAAACTTCTGCGGCTCTTTTAGGGTTTGAAGTATAGATAACACTCCTGGAAACACTGATAACGGCCTGCTTGCCTACATATTTAACGGATAATTCAAGATCTCCCCCCTGAACCCCCACGCCAGGAATTAATATAGGAATATCTCCAACTATTTTTTTAATCTCTTTTAATTCTTCAGGACTTGTAGCGCCAACAACCAAACCACAATTATGGTAATGATTCCACTCTTTAACATGCTTTGCCACGGAAAGATACAAAGGAGATTCTTTGTCTGATGCCTGAAAGTCTCTAAACCCTATATTGCTGGTTAAACATAGAACAAAAATCCCTTTTTCCTGATATTCTAAAAACGGCTCTATTGAATCATGCCCCATATAAGGATTAACCGTAACGGCATCCGCCTTATAAACATCAAAAACAGCTTTTGCATAAGCATGCGCAGTATGCCCTATGTCTCCTCTTTTGGCATCTAGAATAACAGGTATGTTTTTTTGCTGTATATAATCTATAGTCTCTATCATAGCTTCGAGACCGTATAATCCATAAGATTCATAAAAAGCTATGTTGGGTTTATAAGCACAAACAAGATCGCACGTTTCATCAATAATATATTTATTGAATTTAAAAATGGGGTCATCGTCTTTGAGGAAATCTTTACCTATTTTAGAAACATCAATATCCAACCCTATACAAAGCTGGCTGTTATTTCGAGTTATAGTATTTTCAAGGTATTGATCAAACTTCACAGTCAAAAAACCTTTTTATTTGTTAATTTTAATCCAACACCTTGACGCATTTCTTTCCAATCAGGGTATTGGAGGCTACAAACCTTTATCTTCTGGCAAATTTTCATCAACCAGATTGGCTTCATATTCAGCTTTTTGACGCTCTTTTTCCGCAAGCATATCTCCGATTGTTACTTTGCTGTCTTCACCGCTGTTCTGTTCTTTTACTGCTGCTGCATCTTTTTCAATTTGTACTTCTTTGATAGACAAACCGATCTTTTGTTCTTCGGGAATAATTCTCAAAATCTTAACCTCAACAAAATCCCCGGGTTTTACAACACTATCTGCAGCCTCAACTCTCTCTTTTGAAAGTTCTGAGAGATGAATTAATCCCTCTAACCCTTCTTCCAATTCAGCAAACACCCCAAACTTTGCAATTCTAAGTACTTTAACTTTTACAATTTGCCCTGCCTTATATCTGCTTAAAACAGATTCCCATGGATCCGGCTGTAATTCTTTAAGCCCCAAAGAGACCTTTTTGTTTACATGATCTACACCCAAGACAAAAACATCTATCTTCTCTCCCACTTTCAAAACTTCGCTCGGATGCTTAACTCTTTTCCATGAAAGTTCAGAAAGATGAATTAATCCTTCAATGCCCCCTAAATCAACAAAAGCGCCAAAACTCTTTAAACTTGAAACAGTTCCAGATCTAACCTGACCGACTTCCAATTCATCAAGAACCTTAGAGGCGTCAAGTTTGCCTTTCTCGTTTTCTCCCAATTTATGAGATAAAACAACTTTGCTCTGTTTGCGATTAATTTCTATAACCTTTACAGGCAATTTTCTGCCCACAAAAGAATCAAGAGAAACTTCAGGGTTTTTGGCTACCTGGGAAGCAGGGATAAAACCCCTTATTCCTCCTACATCAACAACTAATCCCCCTTTAACAGAACTTATAACTTTTGCCTCTATAACTGTTTTGTTTTTATATGCTAAATAAGCTTTATTCCAATCAGACTCAAAATCAGCATTTTTCTTTGAAAGCAATACGTAGCCTTCCTTGCTTTCCAGTTTTTCAACCATAACCTTAATCTTGTCTCCAACTTTTATATTCGCAGAAAGTTCTCTCCCATCTACCCAGCCATCAGATTTATAGCCAACATCAACAAGGGCGCCAGAAGGATCAATTTTAACAACAACTCCTGGAACAATCATTCCCACAGAAAATTCTTCTTTAAATGTTTCATCATAAACTTTAGAATCAGGCTTTTTCTCTTCTTTTTTCGCCAAAGGAGGATTTGTTTTAGGCGGTAAATCCATAGGAGTCGCTTTCAAAACAGATTCTTCTTTTGTCTCTTTCTCCTTGGGTTTTTCAAGCTCTTTTAAGGCGCCAGCTATAAGTTCGTCAACTTCACCTTCCGCGGATATGCTATTTTTAGAATCAAAAGTAGTACCTTCAAATTTTTCTTCAGTCATAATTACTTATTTTATCACAAAAAGCTTCAAGTCGCAAATATGAGAAGACTCGGAGCAGCGGGATTTGAACCCACGACCTTCCCGATGGCTCCGCGCATCGGGACGCTCTATACAAAAGCTAAGAAGACTCGGAGCAGCGGGATTTGAACCCACGACCTCCTGGTCCCGAACCAGGCGCTCTACCAAGCTGAGCCATGCTCCGAAAAAATCGGGGCGAGCCGATTCGAACGGCCGACCTCTCGCACCCCAAGCGAGTGCGCTAACCAAGCTACGCCACGCCCCGATAGCTTATAGCTAATTACTTATAGCTTAGCTGCGTAATTATATCATACAGACTGAATTGCTTCAGAAAGCTTCTTTTCTTTGCCCGCAATAATTCTGCTGAGATCCGCACGGTGAACAAAAAGGGCTAACAATAAAAAGAAAATTCCAAAAATAAAGCCGATCAACCCCTCACCTAACCACAAAAGAATAAAAGGAGTAAAAAATAGAGTTATAATAGTAGATAAAATTAAATACTTCGTCACAACAATGAAAAGAGAATAAACAATCAGGCAAAACCAAATTGCGAAAGGATTTGCAGCCATAATAACTCCAACAGTCGTTGCAACTCCTTTTCCCCCGTTAAACTTAAGATAAACAGGAAAATCGTGTCCAACTATAGCAAAAAAACCCGCTAAATAAGGATAAAAATCTGAGACAAAAAACAACTTGGCTGCAATCACAACAACAAATCCTTTTGCCACATCTAAAAACGCAGCAAGTATAGCTATATGCCTGTTCCCTGTTGTGACCAAAACATTCGTAGCTCCAACATTGCAAGACCCTCTCTCTCTGACATCCACTTTCGTAAAAATTTTAGGCAATATATAGCTGAAGGGGATTGCCCCAATTAAATAAGATGTAACTATAACTATAAAAATCATTATCATAAAAAAATCTCAAAAAATTACAGGGGATATCTTTATCGCTTTACAGGCCTTTATGGGCATTATAACACTTTGTTTTAAGTCTCTACTTCGTTATCCTATTCAGACCAAACGCTTTATGCAAAATCTGAACTGCTTTTTTACCATCCGAAGCCTTTACTATACAGGAGATTTTTATTTCAGAAGTTGCTATCATTTGAATATTAATCTTAGCATCTGCCAAGGTTTGAAACATTTTTGAGGCTGTCCCTGGCTGTGAAACCATCCCAATCCCCACAAGAGAGACCTTACAAACATCATCATCAAATACAATCCCTTCGGCCCCGAGTTGTTCGCCAATTTTCTTTGAAACTTCGACAGCTTTTTTAAGCTCGGATTTTTCAATTGTAAAAGCCATATCGGCTTGAGATTTTTCTGAATGAATGCTTTGAATAATCATATCAACATTGATTTTATCGGCTGCCAGAGCCGAAAAAAGTTTTGCCGCAGTTCCCGGCTTGTCTGGAATTTTAAGAACTCCGATTTTTGCTACATGTTGATCAAGTGCGATCCCCCTTACAGCCTCTTTATTTTCCATTTTAGATGCCTCCTTAATATATGTCCCTTCTACATCACTTTTGCTCGAACGAAGATGAAGAACAATGCCATAAATACTCGCGCATTCAACCGATCTTGGATGCAATACCTGGGCGCCAAGAGAGGCAAGCTCCAACATCTCTTCATAAGAGACTGTTTTTAATTTACAAGCATCGGAACAAATTCTGGGGTCAGTCGTATACACACCATCAACATCCGTATAAATATCACAAACATCCGCCTTCAAAGCCGCGGCAATGGCAACGGCGGAAGTATCTGAACCTCCCCTCCCAATAGTTATAATATCTCCTTTGCTGTCAACCCCTTGAAAACCAGTCACAACAACAACATTGCCAGCCTTAAGTTCTTTTTTCATTCGACCAAGTTTTATATCTTTAATTCTGGCTTTTTTATAAATATCTTCCGTAACAACACCAGCCTGTCCCCCTGTTAAAGAGACCGCCGGACACCCAATATCTTGAAGGGCCATCGTCAGAAGAGCGGCAGAAACCTGTTCTCCCGTAGAAATCAACATATCATATTCCCGAGGATCAGGACTTGAAGTAACCTGGTGCATAAGGGCGATTAGCTCATCAGTTGTATGTCCCATTGCGGAAACAACAACAACAACATGATTTCCTTGATCATGAACTTTTTTAACCCTTTCGGCAACTTTTTTTATTTCTTCCGGTGTTCCTACGGATGTACCACCGTATTTGTGAACTATTGTAGACATATTTAATAATATTATACCATCTTTTATAAACTATAAACCCCGATTATCCTAATCGGGGTGAATAATCGGGGTAAACTCGGATTTTACATAAAATATTATTTTTTATTTCTGCCGACAACAACCGTCGCTATCTCTTCATAAGAAGGATAAACAATAGTTCCATCCATACCCGGAGGTGTTGTTTTTTTGCTAGTTGGGATAAGAATTTCCAACGGCAATCGCTTATAATGTTTTTGAACCCTCTCCTCTTTTAAGAAAACGTATCCCTTACGTCTCCCCGCGTTCGGATCCGCAATGTAACATTTTCCATCTATATTTATTTCCACCCACGCATGAGGCCTTTCATTTAAAAAACCTTTAACAAGGCGAGATTCATATCCAAGTTCCTGATATGCCATTTGAAGGGCCAAGGATTTATGTCTACAGCATCCCGACCTTATAGCCCAAAAATATCCTACCGACATCTTCTTTTCATGGTGTTCTTTAACCGCTTGTTCCCAAGCCGTTTCAGAATCATCCCAAACCGTTGTAAAGTGATTATCAACCCATTCACAAACCCCTTTTGCCCTTTCCAACTCTGTAAGAGACGACAACTCAACCCCTTTTTCTGCTGCTCCTCCTAAAAATTCCAAAGTATTTTCATCATCTTCCACTGCCAAAATTTCTCTCGGCACGCGGCCCGGATATAACATCCCATTTTCAAGCGAAGGGGGATCATAAACCCTGACGTATGGAATTTCATCTATCTTTTCGATGTTAATTGTGTGAAAAATATGTTTAGTAGCAATAGAATCTAAAGGAAAAGAACTCCCTGACGCAAATCGCAAGGTATCACCTTCCCGCAGCATATACCATCTATTTACCATCAATTTTTTATCATTTAAAAATGTCCCGTTTCTGCTCCCTATATCTCTTACCCAATAAAATCCGCTCAGCATAAAAAATTCCGCGTGGCTTTTGGAAATCTCCAAATCTTTCAAGTCAAGTTTTTTAAAATAATTTCCAGATCCTCTTCCTACAATAAGCCTCTCTCCAGAGCTCATAGACAACAATGACCCTACCAGAGGATTAAATTGACAGTCCCCGGCATCTCTTAAATTTTTAACTGGCGGAGTTACACCTCTTGAGGGTGGAATACCTTGTATTGCGCTCACATAAATAAATCGGCCTAAAAACGCATATTCTTGCATCCATACTGCAAAACTATGATCTTGTAACTCTTCCAAACGTTCCATTTTGTTGCCATCCGAAAACTTATATGCAAGCAGAAGTTTTCTACTGTCAAAAAAATCTTATTTGGAACAACTGAACTGTTACATGGTCTTACTTTGACATGTAAGCAAATAAATGATATTCTAAAAAAACTTCTATGGAAATAGAAAATTCTTTTTCATTTACAGCGCCTATAATAGAATACAATGTAAATCTTTTTTCTGATGAGATTTTCAAAAAAGCTATTTACCTGTTTAACTCGGGAAAATACAACGAATCGATAAAAGAGACTTTAAAAGCAATAAATTCAGAATCGATAAAAGACTTTAAAAAAGATTCTTTTTTAATTCCTCACGGATCGATAACATTAAATATAGAAATTAAAGAAGATAAATATACAATTTCATCAAAATTTTTAAAGCTCCCATCGTCAGGAGTTATCGCCCTGCTCAGAAAAACAGCCGAAATAAATTTCGAATCACTTACATTATCACAACTTGTGTTAAAAGATGGAAATCTTTTTTTTGAGTTTAAAGCTCCTCTCCATTTATGCCATCCTAAAAAAGTTCTTTCTGTCATTTGTGAAACTTGTTTTAACGCTGACTATTATGATGATATATTCTACTCTCAATTCAAGGCGGAAAGGACTTATACCCCACAAATTGAAGAGATACCTCAAAAGACAAAAGATACCGCATGGAATATTTTTCAGGAAACACTCAAAGAATGTGGCCAATATATAGAATATTTTGAACAAAAAAGATTGAATTACCTGGCACTAGACTCTATATGTATAGCACTTACAAAGATTGATTATGTTTTTTCTCCTCAAGGGCTGCTTGGTGCTAAAATAGAAAAAAGCATATCAGACGCCTATAAACACAACTCTCTTGAAGATGCTCTAAGAATATCAAAAGACAACATTAAATATCTTACTGAATTTACAAAAGAAAATTTCTTTGCTTCGCTTTATAAAATAAAAATTTTTGCGGCAATCAAGCCTGCGGCTGATTTTATGACAGTTCAAAATTCCATTGGCCAACGTTATGCCTCAGCAAAACAGGAATTTTCAGAAGGGAAACACGAAAGTGCTACGTGCCTCCTGTTTCTTGCAATTTACGATCTTTTTTACAAATATACTTGCAGCTCAAAAATAAAAAAAATAGCATTAAAAGGATTAAAAGATGCATCTCAAAAAAAATGGAGGGATGCGGGAATCAAGCTTATAAATACATTGTCTTCAATTATGGAAATAAAGGAATAAAAAAACTCAATGGAAAATTTAGATCAGATATCAAAAATAGTTGTAAAAGTTTCAACTTCCGAAGGGAGCGGCAGCGGATTTTACATAAAAAGTAAAAACTTAATAGTCACAAATCACCATGTTGTAGCAGGACAAAGGTTTGCCGCCATTGAAAAACAAGATAAATCAAGATATACGGCAAAAGTAATAATGATAGATCCTAGGCTTGATGTTGCGCTGCTTGAACCAAATGTTCAACTTGAAAATATGCCAGATGTCCAAATAACACAAACTAATACTCTCCAAAACAGGGACAAGGTATTGGTTATGGGGTTCCCTTACGGCATGTCATTTACAATAACAGAAGGGATTGTCTCTTCCATTAAGCAGCTTGTAGGCAACCAAGATTACATTCAAACAGATTCCGCAATTAATCCAGGCAATAGCGGAGGGCCGCTTGTAAGTATGAACGGAGAAATACTAGGAATAACAACAAGCAAGCTTGAGAATGCCGAAAGCATGGGATTTGCAATTCCAATAGAGTCGATTCCAAAGGAATTTGATATTTTCCAAAAAAACAAAGACAAGCTTTTTTCAGTAGTATGCCCTTCATGTGAAACCTTAATATTTAAACAAGAAGATTTTTGCCCAAATTGCGGTCAATCTCTCAACAAAAAATTCTTTTTAGAAAGCAGGCTCAATCCTTTGGCACAATTTGTAGAAGAGGCCTTAAAAATAATAGGAATTGATCCGACAGCTACAAGAGATGGCTTTGATTATTGGAAATTTTACAAAGGGAGCGCGCTAATTAGAGTATTTGTATACAAAAATGAATTTTTATATGTAACTTGTCCGCTCGTCGTTTTGCCAAAAACAAATTTACAGGACATCTTTTCTTATATTTTAAGTTCTCCTCTTGAGGAAGGCTTTACTTTTGGCCTTTTTAGCCAAGAAAATACAATATATTTGTCATATAGGGTTCACCTTTCCGACATTGAAAATGAAACCTTTAAAGAAGAAATAAAAAATAAAATCGGGAAAATATTAAAAAAATCAGATGAAATGGACAATTTTTTGATAGACAAATTCAGCTGTGAACCTTCAAAACATTCTAAAGTATAAGTGTAAGCACATCATCAAAACTAATCTCTTTTTGCTCCGAGGTTGCCAAATTTTTTAGAATTGCCTTGCCTGATTTTACTTCGTCTTCTCCAACAATCAAAACATATTTCACGTTTTGTCTGTCGGCATCTTTCATCTGCGACTTTAAACTCTTGCCAACATAGTCAATGTCAGCCTCATATCCCCTTTTTCGAATCTGAAACAACAAATCAATCCCTTTTTCTCTCCCCTTATCTCCCAATGTTACAACATATAACATCTTCCTCCTGTGGTCAGTGTTCTGTTTTCCGTGTTCCGTGTTCTGTTTTAAAATCTCCACAACCCTATCCATTCCAATAGCAAATCCAACCGCTGGTGTCGGCTTCCCGCCAAATTCTGCAACTAGATTATCATACCGCCCTCCACCGCAAACCGCATTTTGAGCTCCAAGTTTACCGGAAACTATTTCAAAAGTTGTTCCCGTATAATAATCAAGCCCTCTCACCAGTCTGTTTACAGTTTTATACTTAATAGAAAATTTATCTAAATAGACCTTAACCTGCTCAAGCTGATTTCTACAATTTTCACATAGGTAATCTTCGATAATCGAAGCGTTATTTATATATTCCTGGCACTGTTTATTTTTACAATCCAAAATTCTTAAAGTATTTACCTCAAGCCTGTTATTGCAATCTTCACACATACTTTTTATGTTAGAGGTAAAAAAATCTTTTAGGTTTTTAAGATATTCCGGTCTGCACTCTGAGCAACCAACCGAATTCAAATTGACTTCCAAGTCTTTTAATCCGAGCCGGTTCATTATCTGCTCGGAAAGCAAAATTATCTCTGCATCTAAAGCAGGGTCTTTGGATCCAAATACTTCGACCCCTGCCTGATAAAACTGGCGGTAACGTCCCGCCTGCGGCCGCTCATATCTAAACATCGGTCCAATGTAATAAAGCTTTGTAACTTTGTCGTTTTCTATTAGATTATTTTGCATAGCGGCACGGACAACAGGAGCAGTCGCTTCGGGACGAAGGGTAATACTTCGATCGCCTTTGTCCTTAAAAGTGTACATCTCCTTTGAGACAATGTCTGATGATTCACCGATTGAACGGGCAAATAGCTCTGTCGATTCAAAAATAGGGGTCTTTATTTCGTGATAGTTATAAAGCCTGAAAAGCCTCCGGCATACAGCCTCAAGCCCATGCCAATATGGCATATCAACAGGCAAAATATCGCGCGTTCCGCGCTGGGATGAAAATTTCATCATATTTTTGAAAATTATAACACAAAAAAACATAAAGTCATGATATACTTTTATAAAATAATGAAGAACCCCGATTATTCATAGACTAACAGAATTCACCTCGATTATCCTAATCGGGGTTCAAGTAGGCAGTTGGCAAATTTCTATAATCGGGGTTAAAAATGACTAATGAGTTATGGAATTGTATTTCATTAGTCATTAGATCATTTTTAATTTTTCATTCAATTTTATATGAAATACAAAGGCGTAATTGAAACTTATAGGGATTTTTTACCTGTCAATGAAAAGAGTCCTGTTGTAACTTTTTATGAGGGAAATACCCCTCTTATCAAGACAAACAAAATCTCTGAGCTCACTCAATGTGAAGTTTACTTAAAATACGAAGGGGCAAATCCTACCGGTTCATTTAAAGACCGTGGGATGTGCATGGCAATTACAAAAGCGGTTGAAAAGAAGATGAAAGCGGTAGTCTGCGCTTCGACAGGAAACACCTCTGCATCCGCCGCCGCCTACTCTGCCCGCGCGGGGCTTGATTGCATAGTAATTATACCAAAAGGGAAGATCGCTCTCGGAAAACTTGCGCAGGCGATGATGCACGGAGCAAAAGTTTTTGAAGTCGACGGAAATTTTGATCAGGCATTAAATCTTGTCCGCGAACTTGGAGAAAAATATCCGATCGAAATTGTAAACTCAATCAATCCCTATAGAATAGAAGGTCAAAAAACGGGGGCTTTTGAAATTTGCGACCAGCTAGGTTTTGTCCCCGACTATCACTGTATCCCCGTTGGAAATGCAGGAAATATTACAGCCTATTGGAAAGGGTACAAAGAATATTATAATAGAAAAAAGATTAATAAACTTCCAAAAATGACAGGATTTCAAGCCGCAGGGGCAGCCCCTATTGTACTTGGACATCCCGTCGAAAATCCGGAGACAATCGCAACCGCAATAAGGATAGGCAATCCGGCTTCATGGAAACAGGCGGTTACAGCAAAAGAGGAATCCGGAGGATCAATTTCTGGCGTCACAGATGAAGAGATTCTTTCTGCCTACAATCTTGTCGCATCGGCAGAGGGCGTCTTTTGCGAACCTGCGTCAGCAGCATCGATCGCTGGACTGCTTAAAAAATGCGAGTCTGGAGAAATTCAAAAAGGCGCAAAAGTGGTCTGCATCCTCACAGGACACGGATTGAAAGATCCGGACACAGCAGTCAAACATTCGACATTAAAGCCAAAAAGTATTACATGCTCGATTTCTGCCGTAGTTAAAGAATTGGGGTATGCAGCATAATGATAAGCGAACAAAAAATTACAATTTATAACTACGACAAAGATAAATATTCCGAAGAAAAGGCCTCTTTTGATGAATGTGTAAATTACAAAGATAAAAGCGGAATCACATGGATCGAAGTTAAAGATGTCAGTTCCGAACAATTACTGGAAAAAATAAGCAATTGCTACAATCTCCATCAACTAGTCCGTGAAAGTCTTTTGGAACAAAACAAACGGTCAAAAATCGAAGACCACGGCAATTATCTTTTTATACTTTTGACCACCATGTCCTATTCGGCCGAAACCGACGAAGTCTCTTCCGAAGCAGTGGATTTAATTTTGGGGGATAATTACGTTATCACATTCAGTCATGGATCAACAATTGACCAGATTTTAGAGCCCACTAAAAAAAGGATTAGGACGGGAGGAACCCGATTGAGGGAATCCGGCACCGACTATCTTGCTTATCGTATAATAGATGCTTTGATCGATAATTATTTTAATATTTTAAAATCGTATGGAGAAAAAGTTGAGCTTCTTGAAGAGGAGATTTTTAATCGCGGAGAAAAAGAGCTCCTTTTGCATATTCAAAAACTCAGAAGGGATATGTTGTCTATTCGGGAATCGATTTGGCCTCTCAGAGAAGTTTTAAACTCCCTTCAGCGGGGTGAATCACGCTTAATTCAACCGGGAACCCGTATTTACATCCGCGATGTGTATGATCATACGGTGCAAATCATGGAAAACCTGGAAACATCCCGCGATATGACTGCATCAATGCTGGAAGTCTATTTATCTACTGTAAACAATAAAATAAACGAAGTAATGAAGGTGCTTACGATTTTTTCTACTATATTCATGCCCCTCACATTCATCTCCAGCATCTATGGAATGAATTTTCACTATATGCCCGAGCTCACATGGAGATACGGTTATTTTTCAATTTGGGCTCTAATCCTGATTGTCGTTTTTTCAATGCTTTTGTTCTTCAGAAAAAAACATTGGTTTTAACCCTGATTATTCACCCCGATTAGGGAATCGGGGTTCATACCTGGGGAAATTTCCAACACTCTGCTAGAATTCTGTTCGTCTATGAATAATCGGGGTTAACTCAAAGAGAAAACAGGTGTAAAGTGTAAGAGCAGATTATCTCTGTTATAATATACTTATAAGTAAAATGCAAAATTTTGATATAGTAATAGTTGCAAATAGCCCTGGAGAGCTTTCTGCTCTTGCAATGCCCATTATCCAGAAATTCAGACAAAAACTTCCGGAAAGTCGCATTATCCTGGTTTTAACCCCATGTCAATATTCATCAGGAAGAGAGATTGAATTTGCGCAAAACAAATTAAAAGTTGATTATATTATCCCTCCTGAAGATTACAAAAAATGGTTGCTTGGAAAATCTCTAAAAAAAGAAATCGCATTTAAAAAAGATGGTTTTGTTCTTTTTATAGGTGGAGACCTTTTACATGCTAAACTCCTGGCAAGCAGATTAAATTATAAGGCTTACGCCTATCTTGCAGGTAAGTTTGTAAAATGGATATCATCCTACGAAAAATTTTTCGTGCCAGACGCAAAACCTTTTAAAAAGAAGATCCCCCCTCAAAAACTCCTTGAAGTTGGAGACTTAATGACGGAACTTCCGTACATTACAACAAAAGAAGAAGCACAGAAAAAATGGAAGACAAATAAAGAAGATCCGGTTCTTGCCATGCTTCCGGGAAGCAGGATGTGGGAAATAAATCATATTTTGCCAATATATGAAAAGATAGGGATTCTTTTAAAAAAAGAAAGGCCGAAAATCCAACTAATGCTGATAATCTCTCCATTTAACTCAATAAAAGATTTTGAGCAATTCAAAGAACACAATGTTTTTGATGTTTTTGCTTACTTAGATTCAATTAGAGCTTCTGATATGGCAATAACAATTCCCGGCACAAACACAGCGCAACTTGCTGTTCTTGGGATTCCAACTATTATGATTTTTCCACTAGATAATCCAGATGCAATTCCACTGGAAGGGCTTGCAAATTATATAACATCAATACCTGTTGTGGGCAAATTAATAAAAAGGACAATAGCCAAAATAATAAATACTAAAACAAAATATTTTGCGCTTCCCAACATCAAAACAAAAAAAGAAATCATTCCTGAATTCAGAGGAAAGATAAAACCACAAAAAATAGTGCAACATATACTAAACTTAATTGAAGATAAAGAAACGTTGAAGAGGACTTCGGGAATGCTTAAGGCCAGCATGCAGGTTGCTGATGCGTCAGAGAAGATTGTGGAATCCATAATAAGGGATCAATTTACAAATGAAAAATGAAAACATTTATTAGATTATTAAGCTATCTAAAACCATATAAAAGAACCATATTAGGTGCTTTAATATGTATGATCTTTTTTAGTTTATGTAACATAGCAATAATCCCTCTTGTCGCTAAAATATCAGAGGCCATTGGGAACAAGGATTTCTATCTCCTTAATATAACTGCGTTAATAGCGCTTGGCATCTATTTTCTAAGAGGCTTTGTTACTTACGGACAGGGATATCTTATGAATTTTGTAGGCTATAGGGTAATAACAGATTTAAGGTTAAAAGTGTATACTCATATGCAAGATTTATCTCTTGATTTTTTCAGCTCATGGAGAACCGGAGATATTATTTCCCGCCTTCTAAGTGATATACAAACAATTCAATCAACAATTGTCGGAACCATAACAGAAACAACCCCTAATATAATAACCCTGTTTGGCGTGCTGGGATATCTCTTCTATTTAAACTGGAGATTAACACTTTTAACTTTAATAGTAATTCCTTTCTTGGGCATTTTTATCAGTTACTTTGGGAGCGAGATGAGAAAAGTGTCACACCATGCTCAAAGAAAAATTGCCGATGTCTCTTCAATTCTTCAAGAAAAAGTAGCCGGAGTTAGAGTTATAAAATCTTTTGCCATGGAAAAACATGAAGTTGAAAAATTCCATAAGGAAAATGAACAAAATTTTTGGGCATTTATGAAACAGGCACAAATAAACGTAACACAAACACCGCTGCTTGCCTTTATACAGATGGTAGCCATTTTGGGGCTTATATGGTACGGGGGGGTTGAAGTTGTATCGGGAAGATTATCCTCCACAAATTTAATCGCTTTTTTTTCGGGAATTGCCCTTCTCGCCGATCCTGTTTCGAGGCTAGGAGCTATTTCAATTTCCATCCAAGGGGCGCTTGCATCAGCAGATAGGTTATTTGAAGTAATCGATATAACTCCATCAGTTATAGAAAAGCCCAATGCAAAAGCCCTAGATATTGTAGAAGGCAAACTGGAGTTAAAAAATGTCTCTTTTTCTTACGAAAACGATGCGGAAGTCTTAAAAAATATAAGTCTTGCTGTAAATACCGGAGAAACAGTGGCAATTGTAGGAAGATCGGGTTCCGGTAAATCTACTCTAGTCAATTTAATCCCAAGATTTTATGATGTAAAAAGCGGAGAAATATTGATAGACAACAACGACATTAGGGATCTTAAAATATATGATCTTAGAAAATGTATGGGGATAGTCCCCCAAGAGACGATCCTTTTTTCAGGAACAATAAAAGATAACATATCTTATGCAAAAATAGATGCGACACAAGAAGAGGTTGAAAAAGTAGCTGTCATGGCAAATGCACATGATTTCATAGCTTCTTTTCAAGCAGGGTACGATACTCTTGTCGGAGAAAGAGGAATAAGACTCTCAGGAGGAGAGAAACAGAGAATCGCAATTGCCCGAGCGCTTTTGAGAAACCCCAAAATATTGATTTTTGATGAAGCAACATCCTCTCTTGATACTGAATCTGAAAAATTAGTTCAAGAGGCAATAGACCACCTTATGCAAAACAGGACAACCATCGTAATTGCTCACAGATTATCTACAGTTCAACATGCAACTAAAATAGTTGTTTTAGATAAAGGTCAAATTGTAGAAGTAGGCAAACATGAAGAGCTCTTATCAAAAAGCGGCATTTATAAGACTCTTTATGAAATGCAGTTTAAAATATAATCAGGGAACTATTGCAAAACCAAATTTTTGTGTGGTGACTTGTAAAGAATAGACTGAAGTTTGGGGTGGTATTATGTAACAATCCCTCAGGATAAAGAAGTCTTTAGGTTTTGCTGAAATGACACAAAAAAATAGATTATGAAAAAAATATTATTTATTACAAACGGTCATGGAGAAGACCAAACAGCCGCAAAAATAATAGAAAAATTGCCAACGGATATTGATGTCAGCGTCATGCCAATGGTTGGGGATGGCGCCGTTGTAGGGGCGTTTCGCGAACCGTCCCAACCGATAAACCTTCTCGGCCCCAGAAAATCTCTTCCCAGTGGAGGATTTTCAGCAAGAAATTTGTTAGCCTTGCCAAAAGATATTATAAGCGGTCTTCTTGGCCTGTTGTATTTGCAAATAAAAACTTTAAAAAAATTAAGGGGCCAATTTGACCTTGTTGTAGCAATTGGAGATATTGTGCCAATCTTTGCAGCATTGATTACAAAAATCCCCTTTATATTTGTAGGAGTAAACAAATCAGACTATTACAAAACATTTGGATACAATTACACTCCATGGGAAAAGTGGCTATTAAAAAAATACGCAAAGATTGTTTTTGCAAGAGATGCCCATACATCAAATTCCCTTAAAAAAGATGGTATTAATGCGGTTTACAAGGGAAACCCATTGATGGACGGGATTGGAAGTTATGAAATAATTGAGAAAAAAGATGGTGAAAAGATCATAGGTTTTCTTCCCGGAACAAGAAAAGAAGATATACCAAAAAATATTGAAGATTTTGGAAAAATTGCGAAAGAATTGTCGAAAATTGATAAAAATTTCCGATTTTTGGTAGCATGCAAATCCGTAAAAGCGTATTGCAATTCGCCCCAACAAATGCAACCCCAATCCTTCGAAACCTTAATTTACAATGCGGACATCATAATCGGACTGTCGGGAACCGGCAATGAGCAAGCCGCGGGAATCGGCAAGCCGGTTATCTCTTTTTTAAGTAGAGGCTCGCAATACAACAAAAAATTTGCCCTTGCGCAAAAAGAATTATTGGGAGATGCTCTAACGTTGGTTGAACCCTCCCATAAACCCCAATTATTCACCCCGATTAGAAAATCGGGATTCATACCTGGGAAAATTTCCAACACTCTGCGAGAATTCTGTTCGTCTATGAATAATCGGGGTAAAATGGCGCAACTATGGACGGCCATAGCAAAAGAGACAGTTGCAATTTTAAATGATGCTGCAAGATATAACCACATATCAGAAATAGGCAAAGAGAGGATGGACAAGGGAGGGGCAGTAAACCAAATTTCTCAATATATTCAAGATGAGGTAAAATAATCTCAACCATGTTTACAAATAAGAAAAAGGGTGGACCATTAAGCCTAGTTTTTCTTTCCTGCCAACCGCATTGTGGACAATGGACAAGAGAAAGCCACGATATACAAGCATGGGCTTCCGCAACAAATGGGGATACTTATAACTCTTGTCTTCTACGATTGCTATCAAAAATTAAAGATTACAAAATAGCAATGATAGAGCTTAGACATCACAATTTTCATCTTATAGAAAAAATAAAGAAAAAATTCCCTCACATAAAACTTATAGGGGTACAAGAAGGATCCTTGCATTCTCCTGACAATGAATACAACACAAAAATAAGAGTCGGATATGTAAAAGCATATCAAAATGTAGATGCTCTGGGAGTCTTAATTTCTGATTCTATATCCCATTTCGAATCTATCACAGATAGACCTGTTTTTTGGCTCGGGGTCCCTTTCCCTGTCAAATGGGCAAAAAACCATCTAATCTCTCCAGAAAAAAAGAGCCCTCTAATAGGGTTTCAAAATACATTTACAAGCAGTAAGGGGGGATTTACAAACTTCTTCTTGCTAAAACAACTCCAAAAACTAAACCCTAAACTAAAAGGGTTTAGTTATAACACTGATTATAAAACAGAAAATAATCTTGCTAAACAATTTAATGTCAACTTAGAATCCAAACCAACAAAAAGTTGGCAGGATTTTTTCATAGATCACGCAAAAGCTTATATATCAATCCATATGGACTATAGGTGGTCGTGGAATAGATATAGCCTAGACTGCGCGGCCGCAGGAATCCCATGTATAAGCACCCCCCATACAACCACCCACAAACTTTTATTTCCAAAACTTTGCGTAGAACCATTTGACACCAAAAAAGCCATACAACTTGCATTGAAGCTGCTGGAAGATAAAGCTTTTTATAAAGAATGCAGAGAGTATGCCTTGGAAAAATCAGAAATATTTAATTTCAAAAACTCAGAGGAAAGATTAAAAAACTTTCTAAGAACAAAAGGATGGATTAATTAATGCAACACAAGCCTTATCTTATACTTGTTGGAGATTATTTTCACGGGAGCGCCGGAGTAAAAGTTCTGCACAGATTGTGCCATCTTTTAAATGAAAAAGGAGAAAAAGCCTATATCTACGGAGACAAAAAAACCAACCTTAACTGGCAATGTCCAACCATTTCCGTATCACAGGGTAAAAAGCTTATAGAAGAAGGGGCTATTGTAATTTATCCCGAAGCAGAACAGGGAAATCCTCTTTTCGCGAAAAACATTGTCCGTTACATATTAAACAAGCCCGGGCTTATAGGCGGAGATAAAACCTACCCTGACTCTGAATTATTGTTTGCCTATGTAAAACAATTATTACAACCAGGGATGACACAAGAAAGAGTCTTATATATCCCTGTAATAGACAGAGAAATATTTTATAGCACAGGAAAAGAAAAAAGAGATATAGACTATCTTGTCTATGTCGGAAGAAAAGACAAAATAAAAGGATATTCTGAAAAGTTTAAAATATACAGGCACAAACCGGCAAAACAAGAAGAGCTGGGCAATCTGTTTAGAAGATGTAAAAAACTTATTTCATATGACAACTTTTCTGTCACTATTTTTGAGGCAACCCTCTGCGGCTGTCCTGTAGTTATAATCCCCGACGGGAGCAGGACAAGAGAAGATATAGAAAATCAGGAGATCGGATTTGCAGGGATGGCGTGGGGCGATTCAAATGAAGAGTTTGAAAAGGCCCAAAAAACAGTACACAAATCAGAAGAAAACCTAAGCAGCATAGAAAAAGAGATCGGCCCTGCCATTTACAATTTTATAAAAATCTCACAGGAATATGCGCGAAAAAGAGATCTTTACAGAATAGAAAAAAAGAAAAAATCGATAAGCATAATAATTCCGACATTGAACAATCTTAGCCTCCTTGAGACAAATATCCCAATACTTATCTACAACCTCCCTAATGATTATGAACATGAAATTATAGTTGTAGTAAACGGCACAAAAGACAATACAGAAGAATTTTTAAAAGTTGAATTCCCGCAAATCAAAATAATCCATTTTGATGCTCCTATCGGTTTTTCAAAAGCTTGTAATGCCGGCGCCAAAGAGGCAAAAAATGATCTTCTTTTATTTTTAAACAGTGATATTAAAGTTACAAAAAACTTTCTCTTAAAGCTTGTAGAACATTTTACAAGAGATGATCTTTTTGGGGTCTCCCCTAAAATCTTACGTCCAAATCAAAATATGCTAAACGAATCTATAATAACAGGCTCTTTCAGCGGAGGGATAATAAGCGCGGAGTTTAACAAAATAAAAGACTCAGAAAAGATAAAAACTCCAGTTGAGATTTTTGGGCTCTGCGGAGCTGCAATGTTAATCGAGCGAGAAAAATTTAAGGAAATAGGCGGTTTTGATGAGGCATTTACCCCATGCTACTACGAAGAGACCGATTTATCATACAGAGCGTTAAAACGCGGATGGAAAATAATATATGAACCAAACTCCATCGTTTTTCATGATCATGACCAAACCATAACCAAAACACTATCTAAGTCAAAAGCGATGTTAAGCTACAGGAAAAACCAATATTTATCAGTCTGGAAAAACATCACTACGCCAACATTAATCATTAAACATATTTTACAAATGGTCATACCCAAAATACTCATACCAAATACCATAGAATGGAAAGCTTTTTTAAGCGCGTTAATACAGTTGCCCTATATTTTAAAACAAAGAAAAAAACAAAAAATCTTAGCCAAACTTACGGATAAAGAAATTTTCAATAAAGCTAAAACGCAAATTAATGATATTAGAAAAGCCTCAAAAAATGAACCCCGATTATCATAATCTGGGTGAATTGCACCATACAAACTAAGGGATACGAGATTTATAAAACAGTGTTATAATATATACAGGAGTTGATGGTAATGGGACTAACTTTTGTAACTGTAAATTTAAGAGCTAGTAAAGATGCTCCAAATTCTTATGAAGACAAGTTTTTGGTTGATACAGGAGCAACAGATTCAATGGTACCAGGGAATAAGCTTACAGAGGCAGGGATTGAGCCTGTCGGAAAAACTGTTTATGAAATGGCAGATGGCAATATAAAAGAATTCCCTTTTGGATTAGCTATAATTGAATTTATGGGAGAAAAGACTGCGGGAAGGATTGTTTTTGGTCCTGACAACTGCGAACCTCTTCTTGGAGTTACAGCTCTTGAATCTGTAGGAATATTAGTAGATGCGGCAAATAAAACCTTAAAAAGAATGCCCGCCATTCCACTCAAATAAACTTTAAATGAAATTTATTCTAATTGAAAAAATTATTATCCGTAATACTAGGTCTGTTTGATTTGTCTTATAAAATAGGACTGTAGACTTTAGTCTGGGGTGGCATTACACAACAGTCCCAAAATTGAGGTGTGAGAATAGAAGCCAATCAAATCAAGAAAATCCTCATAATCCGTCCCGACGCAATCGGCGATTGTGTGCTAATAACACCTGCTATTTCTCTTGTAAGGGAAAAATTTCCAAACAGCCACATAGCTGTCTTGTGCAGTCCCTATACAAAAGGAGTTTTCATAAACAATCCCGACATAAACGAAATCATAGAAGATACAAAAAAGATAAGGCTTTACAGGTTTATTCAAAGAAAAAAATTTGATCTTTCAGTCCACTTTTATAATGAATTCCATTATGCTCTACTTGCAAAACTTGCAAAAATAAAATATCGGCTCGGAGATATATCAAAACCGCTTTTAATCCCCTTTTATAATATAAGAGGGAACTGCAGGTGGAATGATTTAACACTTCACGAAACAGAACGCAATATTCTCCTTCTTTCCCCTCTTGAAATTTCACCCCGTTTATTCACGGGAAAACCAGAAATTAACCCCGATTTCCTAATAGGGGTGAATAATCTACCGCAAAATCCTGTGTCTCTTAAAATTAAGCCGAATTATGAGCTGAGATCAAAATTTGAACAAGAATATCAGCTAAAACCAGATGATTTTGTTGTCGGAATTCATATAGGTACGGGGAAAGGGAACAAAGCTTGGCTTCCCGATCGTTACGCGAAAGTTATCGACTACTTGATAGAAAATAAAAAATCAAAAATTATATTAACAGGAAGTAAAAAAGATCTTTCTTCTTCACAAAAAATAATACAATTATGTAAAAATAAACTTATAAACCTGGTTAATAAAACAAATTTAGAAGAATTAATAGCAATAACATCCAGATACAATCTATATATAGGAGTAGATACTGGCCCTCTTCACATAGCAGCAGCGTTAAAAATTCCAACAGTAGCAATATTCCCTACTAAATTTGTAAAGCCGACAGAATGGGGGCCTTGGGCAACAACTAATGTTATCATAAGAAAATCAACAAACTGTTCACAAAAGTGTCTCCCAAAAGCATGCCCTTTTGAAGACTGCTTAAAAGCAATTTCTGTGGAAGATGTCATTGCAGGAATTAAAACTCTTATGGAAAACCGCGGGAATAAGACCATACCAGAATCAAAGGCTGATTGGTTAAAAAAATCAATCAATGTTTTTACCAATAGGCAGGAAATAATCCGCGAACTTTCGGTCGCTGGCTATCACGCCGTGGAAATAGGCATGGCGGCAAGTCCTATCAAACTTATGAAACAGATGATAAAAGAAGATATAAATATTATACACTGGGTAGGCGTTCATTGCCCAACCGCATTAAAAATCGCGAGGTTTTTGGCAACACCATATCTGCCAATTCCCCCAATGCTTCTACATGAAAAAGAACAAAAAGATTTTTCAGTAAAAATTTTAATTAACAATTATATAAGGAGCTCACAATAATGAAAAAAGATATCCTCGCGTTAGCAGCCTTAGGTTTTGTATTATTCATGCTTTTTGCGCAGTTAATCCCGATAATAGATGGAGATACAGCCTTTTACGCGACCATCGCCAAAAATATAATAAAAAGCGGAGACTTTATAACGCTAAAATTTGTCAACACGGGAGATATCATCGATAAACCTCCTCTTGCAATGTGGTTTATGGCAGTTTCATTTAAGCTGTTTGGCATAAATGAGTTTGCGCTATCCCTTTGGCATTCGCTGTTAGCTATAGGGACAGTAATATTAACATATTTAATGGGGAGAGAACTTTTCGGGAGGCGGGGAGGCCTTTTGGCGGGATTAATCCTAATGCTATCCTGCCAATTTTTTTATATAACAAGAACACCAATGCTTGATATCCCGCTGACCTTTTTTATAACAGCCTCTTTTTACTGCATATTTCGATTAAATGGCACAAAATATTGCGCAACCACTACATCTCCAATTTATTATTACATTTTTTCTATTGCGTTGGCGTTGGCTCTGTTGACAAAAGGACCTGTGGGTATTGCAATTCCACTTGGCGCCTTAATAATCTTAAAATTTCTTACTCTCACAACTTTCGACAAAACCCATAACTCACAACCAATCCACACAAATCTTTTTCATCTCTTTATGTCAACGCTCCTGTTTCTTACAATCGCAGCTCCCTGGTTTATTATTGAATACAAAATCCTTGGCCAACCATTTGCAAATCTCTTCTTCCTGCGAAATTTCTTGAGATTTTTTAGGCCAACCGATATCATTGGAAACTTAAATACAATAGCGCCTCAATATGATTTTTATTCTTACTTTTTGCAAATATTTTTACTTTTTGCGCCTTGGGGCGGGTTTGTATATCCCGCGATTTTCTATGGCTTCAAAAATAAAAATCAAAGACTCTTTTTAGTTTGGGCGGCTATCGCAATCGGAATTTTTGCCTTTTCGCTAAATTACAAAATTGGAAGATATATACTGCCCGCATTTCCCGCGCTTGCGATAATTGTTACCAACCTATTAGAAAATATTATGGAAGAGGGCGAAAAATTAAAGAAGTATATTTTAACTTCCGCATGGCTGAATACAGTCTTATTAATTCCGCTTTTTTCTATTGTAACTATCTATTTATTTATATCTTTTCCCAAAGAGATACAAGCTTTTAAGCCAATAGCCCTCCCTTTCCTAGTTGTTTTTTCATCGGGACTAATAGCAGGAACAATCTTTTTGTTTAAAAAAGAGGTTGAAAAATCTATAATAACTTTTGTAACCGCCTCAACGTTATCTTACATCATCTTTATAATTATGGCTGGTCTTTTTATTAATAAAGCTATGCCGACGAAGATACTGATGCAGGCAATGAATGAAATTGGGAGTGAACACAAAGAAGATAAAATAATAGCAATTGTTTATAAAGGAGAAGAACCAAGGCAGGAATATTTTTATATACAAGACAGCTTGTTTGATAAACATGCAAATATGGATGGGCCACTATACTATATTGCAGACCGAGAAGAGCTTGTATCAACATTTAAAACTAATTTACGGAAAAAAAATCCGGACATTCTTGTTGGAATATCAAAAGAACAAGAGATTAAAAAGATAAAGCAAATTAAAATAATAAAAGAGATAAACGGATATATATTGTTTTTATCCCGTAATAGTTATTCACCATGACTTTTCAAGTGTCTGATATTAGCAAGCACACGTTCAAGCTCTTTCAATGCCAGAGGAAAGCGCGCTGTCAAATTCATATAATATGAATGTTCTTTCAATCCGTTTAAGTAGTCAGTAGCTTGACTAAAATCATCGCAACTACAAGCCAATAATCTCTCCAATTCTGTACTCGTTTCATGTTTATAATGTATAGAAGATATCATTCTAGGAGATATTGTTTCTTTAGGCGCTATCGCTTTTCTTGCAATAGTCCGGGCCAACAAAGATAAATTATTCAGATATGTAATATTTTCCGAACTATCCTGCATCATCCACAAAAATCCATGCCATAAATTACATAAAAAAAGCGCCTGCGCGAACGAGATGTCCTTACTTAATTTTGATCCATCTATGATAGAACTAAGATATTCAAATTCTCCTGAATTTAAGTAACATTTAAATAAATTAACGTACGCTTCATCTGTCGCGTGAGGAAAGACGTTTACTTCTTGAAAGTCCTGTATCGCCCCCCAAACAGAAGGTTTTGTTTTACTATTTGATGCTTCAAAAATTGTATTTCTAAGTTTAGAAGCTTGCGAACAAACGCTATTAACTTCTATATCGGAAAGAAAACTTTGAGGAACAAGAAAAACCTTTTTTGAAATAGCCTCTCCAGGCTTATTCTTCATAAAAAGGGCTGCCGTATAAGAAACATGCCTTAATCCGATACCAAAAAAAGAGGGGAGACTTAATAAACCTATAACATCTTTTATCTCTTCTTGAAATAAAGGTAACTTTGTTTCAAATTCTTCACGTACCCGATCATCACAATAAATATCATTAACTCCATAATATTTCATGTATCCGTTAAATGTCGGATAGTTTGCCATAGCTAAAGGATTTCTTGCCGCAGCCTTAATTACAGCTTTACACTCTTCACCAATAAACGAAGGCCTCAAAATTAAATGCTTGACTTTTCCATATTTATTAATCATTTTAACAGACAATAAAATCCCCTCCATTTAAAAAATTACTATAAGAGCAATAAATAATCACATATTATCATCGATCCCGCCTTCAAAAAATTTCACATGTTTTTTTAAAGACTTTAAAAAATGGGACTGTTGCGAAATGACAGTTTTTGCAATTTGTCATCCCCGCGAAAGCGGGGATCTATCTTGTTTTCTGAAAAATAGATTCCCGTTTTCACGGGAATGACCATTTCGCAACAGTCCCAATAATAGGGCTATTGCAATTACAATAAAAAAAGTGAATTTTATTAAAGAATTCTACGAAATATATCAGAGAAAAGATTATGACCGGAAACATCACAGCAAGCACGCTTTTATTTTTCAATCCACCTGTCATTCAAAAGCAGGAGGGAAAAACCTCTTTGGCAACCCCAGAAAACAAATTTCTAACAGCTGCTATCCAGCAAATAATGATTGATTTTTTTGAAGAGATAGATCCGATTATCTCTGAAATAGAAAACACAATGGGTAAGTTAGCAATGACAGAAGACGAGGATTCCCTGATAAACTCCCCACAAAAAAACAATAATGCCCCGGAAAATACAACAAACAAGTTAAGGCTTTTATACTTAAAAAACATATTATATTCAAGGCCCAAAGATAAACTTTTTTATTCAAAAAAAGAGGTTAGGGGTTTTGATGAAATCATCGATGTATATCAGGAAATAATCCCTTTAATCAGAAAAGCTAAAACAATTATAGAAAAATTCAAAAATGAATATTTTGCTTTACTCGACGAACAAAACAAAGAAGTTGTTTTGCAGCTGGAAAGAGATATAGTCTTTTTAGAAAAGGCCTTTGCTTATGCACAAATTATTAACCCTGTCTGCTATAGCGCTGAGGACAAAACACTCCTTGTCGACACAAGATCAGATCCAAGCGCAATTATAAGCGCTCTTGCCGCCCTATACGACGAAGGATTAATCGCCAGGGAAATAGATATTAAGCGGCAAGAAAAAAACGAAGAAACAGCAACAGCAATTATATCTTCCATTCCATTCCCTTTTAATATAAACTCTGACAGTAAAACGACACTTGAAATGCTAAATAGAAGGGATAGAGTATATTATTACAATCCTATTCTAAAAAACAGACATAATATAGAGAAACATCTGGCTCAATTAATAGATCAAGCAAAGCTACAATATAAGACATATATAAGTCTTGATGCCCTGCTTCCAGAATTTTCATTGACAGTAAAAGGAGAAGCAAACGTTCAAGAGGCAATAATTCGCAAAAGAACATTGGATCACCTGGACGCCACTTATTTAATTAAAGGACAATACAAACGTCCCCCCTACACTCTAGCCCCAAACGAAGGGATTTTTTACTATCCGATAAAACCGATCGATCACTAAAAAGCACAAAAGGGCTGCCTCGTTTTATGCAGATGTCAAGGTTTTATGCTTTTCAATGGGAAAGTCAAATCCTATGTGAGACAAAGATTCAAGTGGCATTTTAAGGCTTACATCCAAAAGTTCAATCCCCAATAGATTTCCATTACTATTTATGTCAATAATTATTCCTTCTTGAATTTTTATGGTTTTTTCAACTTTATCCTCTTGAAATCTTATATACATTGCGTCGGCCTGTTTATCATAACTTATATTCATTACTAATTTCCCTCCTCTAAATAATATGCCGTAATAATTATATAATCATCATTCTCCTTAACATAAACCACTTCCAATGTTTCTCCATTAATGTTTTTTTGAACCAAAATTTTGTTTGCTGCCCCTGGCAAAGTTTTATCCGGGTTAAAAACAGTTTTTTCTATAATATTTTCTGTTAATTTTCCTGACTTTCTCTTTTACAACAGCCCTCACCCAACATTCAGACAAAAGAAAACTTTTAGGCTTTCTCCCTCTCCCAGAGGGAGAGGGATTGGCAGCTTTTCTTTAATTTTACTAGGATCGATTTTTTGTCTTTTGTAATTTCGTTGTTAGCAATTCTTATTATCGTTATTCCTTCAGATTCTATTATATTTTGCCTTAAAGCATCATACTCTTTCTTCTTCAAATGGACACTTCCATCAATTTCAAGGCCAAGCCTTAATTCATGGCAATAA